>JAATGH010000360.1 GCA_015654745.1 Enterobacterales bacterium | reverse complement strand
CTTGTCATACAGATTTAAAAGTTGAGAGCCATCACAAAACCCTTTTAATTTCGTGGTTATCACCAAAATCAAGGGCATTACAGACGCTTAAACCGGCATAGACCGACAAAAACTGACCGGTTAGGCTATGCCCGTCCCGCCGACCATCTCACAATATAAGCCAAATTGGTATAATATATTCTTCCTTGACGGGCCGTTATTTTTTTCTCTGAACAGCGGCGGCGCGGCCAAAACAGCTTATTTCTCGCTACGTGCCAGAATGCCATTAATTATCCTTATTACGGGTAACAAATAATTAACGGCAATAATGTCGTAGTAAGGCCGATAGCCAGTAATGAAGCGCTAGCCCAGCCGAACCGTGCATAACTTTGCACGATTACGGCATCTTTCACAATAAATTAATTATGCTTTAGTTATGCACTAACGTGGCATCATAGCCTATTAACTTTGCAAAGATAGTGGGTAAAAGGACCAAACCTTTTTGTTCCGATGCCCATGAAAGCACGTGATCATCTATCATCGAGAATATTGAACGCAAAAATCGATCTTATGGCGTGATAAACCACCGCTTTTTTATTTAACCGCAGCCGTTCGTACCAAGCTCGCGGAAAGACGGTCGAGCAACATAGCCATAAGCACCACCACCAGGCCGCTCTGCAACCCCTGGCCGATATCCAGTTGCTGGATACTGGTCAGCACATCGTTACCCAGGCCGCCGGCGCCGACCATCGACGCGATAATCACCATGGACATGGCCATCATGATGGTCTGGTTAATCCCCGCCATTATGGAAGGCAGCGCGTTGGGTAACTGCACTTTCCATAACAGCTGGCGGCGGGTACAACCAAATGCCAGACCGGCCTCCACCAGGCTTTTATCCACCTGGCGGATGCCCAAATCGGTTAAACGCACCACCGGCGGCATGGCGAATAATACGGTAGCGAAAATTCCCGGCGGCCGGCCGAGGCCGAACAAAATGGTGGCCGGTATCAGATAAACAAAGGCGGGCATGGTCTGCATAAAATCCAGCATTGGCCGGACCAAAATACCCGCCCGATGGCGTCGGGCAATCATAATGCCGAGCGGAATGCCGGCCAGTAAGCTGAACAGGGTGGACGATAGCGTCAAGGCCAGCGTCACCACCGCATGGTCGCCGTAGCCGCTGTAGATAATGTAGAGCATGGCGAGGGCGCTGAATAAAGCAAAACCCTTGCCGATGCGCCAAAGGCTCAGCCCCACGGCGATCGCCGCCAGACCCCAAGGGGAAAGCCAGCCCAAACCCTGTTCCAGCGAGCCGGCTACGCCATCAATCACCCGGGCAATCAGATCGAAAAACGGACCACAATGGGCCAGCAGGTAGCGAACGCCGGCGTCCATTCGGGCGCTGAAATCAACGGGTCCGGTCATCAGCGGCCTCCGTGGCGGTGGATGGCCGCGAACTGAATGCGCCGGCGTAGTTTTCCGCCAACACATACCTGGACGTATCGACGCCGGAGAAAAACCGGCGCACGTAGCCGTTAGCCGGCGCGTTGACCAACTGCTCAGCGGTGCCGATCTGAATAACCTGGCCGTGTTGCATAATGGCAATCCGGTTACCGATCCGCAGCGCTTCCTCGATATCATGGGTGACAAAGATCACCGTGCGCCGCTGCTGGGCCTGCAGGCGCAGCAGGAGATCCTGCATCTCGCGGCGATTGATGGGATCGAGCGCGGAGAAAGCTTCGTCCATTAACAGGAGCGAGGGATTTACCACCAGCGCCCGCGCCAGTCCGACCCGCTGCTGCATACCCCCGGATAGTTGATGTGGCAATTGCCCCGCCACCTGTTCCAGCCCGACCTGAGCCAGCACCGCCAGCGCCCGCTGATGTCGCTGCGCTTTGCCGACGCCGGCTAATTCGAGGCCGAACGCCGCGTTATCCAGCACCGTGCGGGTTGGCAGCAGGGCAAAAGATTGGAATACCACGCTCATTTCATGTCTGCGCAGCGCAATCAGCTCAGCCTCCGGCAGGGACGAAATGCAGTGTTCATCAAAATAGATTTCGCCGGCGCTGGGAACGATCAGCCGGTTTATCGTGCGCAGCAAGGTGGATTTACCCGAGCCGGATAAACCGACGATCACAAAGATTTCGCCGCGATCGACGGTGAGGGAAATATTATTCAGCGCCACTGACCAGCCTTGACGGGAAAATAGTTCAGCTGGCTCATCTCCACGCTGTAAACAAAAAAAAGCTTTTTTCTCGTCAGGGCCGAATATTTTATAAAGCCCATCGATCTTAAGCAACGTCTGGTTCATAAGCGAATGTCGGAGCAATGGAATAGCCATAAGCACAGGCTATAAGAAAACGGCCTTGCGCAATAAAATATTATCGTATGGCTTATAACGAAATAGTTTAAACCGCTAAAGTCGGAGTGATGGCTGGTTGACCACGCGGTTTAAAACTAAAGGACTCGGTTATTAACCATTCTTTAACTTTTTGATAAATGATACTACAGGGTTCCAAACCAGGCTGAATCAAATAATATCCACGTTCGGTTTTGCATTCCGTGCCGCAGGCTACCAATTCGCCACTATCAAGGAATTGATCTACCAAGGGTTTCCAGCCCAAGGCGATCCCCTGGCCGCGTAATGCCGCCTGGATAACCAGCGAATAGGCATTAAAGGTCAAGGACGTCACGTTGTCGTCCGGCTCCAGACGCTGCAAATGAAACCATTCACGCCAGTTCAACCAGCGCGCCGGGCGGGTATCCGGCAGGTTCAGCAACGGCAAACGCAGCAAGTCCGCCGCGCCGAGCGGCGCCCCGTGCCGTGCGGCAAATTGCGGACTGCACACCGGGATCACCAGCTCCGGGAACAGTTTATCGCTGCGGCAGCCGGGGATCTGGCCGTCGCCAAAGGAGATCGCCAAATGGGCGCTGCTGTCACGCAACGAAAATTCATTTGGCGAGGTGGAAATCTGGACATCCACATTAGGTATCAACGACTGGAGCTGGTTCAGCCGGGGGAGCAACCAAAAGCTGGCAAATCCCATATCGGTATCAATGCGTAATATATCTCTCTGTTTTTTAAGCTTTATTTTTTCAACCTGCTCGCTTATCTCCTGCAGGCTGGCGCGGACGATTTGATATAGCCGTTCACCGGTAGCCGTCAATATCACGCCGCGATGGCGACGCTCGAACAGCTTGGTTCCCAGCTGGTTTTCCAGTAAATTTATCCGCTGGCTGACCGCCGGCTGCGAGGAACCCAGCTCGAGGGATGCGGCGGTAAAATTAAGATGGCGCGCCGCCGCTTCGAAACCGCCAGCGCCTGTAACGGCGGCAGACGAAATTTTTCAGACATAATGTCTCCTTATAGGCCGATAAGAATTTGACCCGTTCACAGCGGAAATTAATTATGAGATAAAAATAACATTGGGTTGAATGAATAATTAAAGCGAATTTTAACTATGCTTAGCAAAAAACCGAATATCGTTATTTTGATGGCGGATCAATTGACCGCCGGCGCGCTTTCTGCTTATGGAAATAAAGTCAGTTTAACGCCCAATATTGATAAAATAGCGCGCGAGGGTGTAGTGTTTAATTCGGCTTATTGCAATAGCCCCTTATGCGCACCCTCCCGAGCATCCATGATGACCGGACAATTAATTTCCCGCAATGGCGTATATGATAATGCAGCGGAATTTCATGCCGAGAGTCCAACGTTTTGCCATTATCTGCGACAGCTGGGCTATCAAACCTATCTGTCCGGCAAAATGCATTTTTGCGGGCCGGATCAATTACATGGATTCGATCAACGCCTCACCACCGATATCTACCCGGCGGATTTCGGCTGGACGCCGGACTGGCGAGCGCCCGAACGGCGGCTGGATTGGTACCATAATATGAGCTCAGTGCTCGACGCCGGCGAATGCATCCGCACCAATCAGCTGGATTTTGACGATGAAGCCGTGTTCTACGCCCGACAAAAGCTGTTTGACATAGCGCGGCGAGATGACGAACGACCCTTTTTACTATTGATGTCGCTGACGCACCCGCACGACCCGTTCGCCATTCCTAAGCCCTACCTGGACCGCTATGCAGAACAGGACGTCGATCTGCCCCTGGTGGCGGAAGGCGACGCGCCGCCGGACGCCCATTCAGAGCGGCTGCGGCGCATGTATCAACTGACGGACGGGCTACTGGATCAGCGGCAAATACGCCGGGCCCGCCACGCATACTATGGGGCGCTGGCCTATGTCGACGATCAGTTTGGTCTGATACGGGAAACCCTTGACGCGACCGGCCTGGCCGAAGATACCATCATCATGGTGATCTCCGACCACGGCGAAATGCTGGGTGAACGGGGCCTATGGTACAAAATGAATTTCTTTGAAGGCGCGGCGCGGATACCGATGATTATCCATGCGCCGGCGCGCTACGCCCCCCGCCGGGTAGAGCAAAACGTCTCGCTGGTGGATCTGCTGCCGACGCTGTTCGAACTGGCGGCCGGTCATCCGCCGGAGCGGGCCACGTTGGGGGCGCCGCTGGATGGCCACAGCCTGGTACCGCTCCTCTCCGGCAACCCGGCCCGGATAGCGTATACGGCGAATATCTCGCGGAGGGCGCGCTGGCGCCGATGATCATGATCCGGCGTGGCCAGTGGAAATTTATCGCCTCCGCCGGCGAACCCGCGCAATTATACGATCTCCAGAACGATCCGCTGGAATTAACCAACCTGGCCGACGTCCCGGCGTATGAACCCCAACGACGGCAATTCCAGCAGGAAGCCGACCAGCGCTGGGATATAACCGCACTGGAGCGCCAAGTATTGGATAGCCAGCGCGCCCGCTTGTTTCTTAACCACGCCATGGGGCCGGGCGGTCAACCCGAATGGGATTTCCAACCCTGGCAGGACGCCGGCCACCGGTTTATCCGCAATAACCAAACCCTGGACGAGCAGGAGGCGCTCGCGCGCTATCCGCGCCCGCCTTCTACCCTTTAATCACATTATTTAAGGAAATTTATGCGCGCGTGTAAAGCTGTTATTGCCCTAGGACTCTCACTGGCCTTTGGCCTGCCAATTCACGCTTTTGCCGCAGATGATGCCCACTGTGAAACGGTCAATATGTCCGATCCCGGCTGGTCCGATATCGGTGCCACCAATGCGGTCGCGGGTGTCTTGCTTAACGGCCTCGGTTACCAACAGCAGATTAAGAATCTGTCGGTGGCGCTGGCTTACCAAGGGCTAAAAACCGGTCAACTCGATGTTTTCCTCGGCAACTGGATGCCGGCGCAAAAACCGGTGATCGAAAAATACACCGCCGACGGCGCGGTAAACGTGGTTGGCGCCAATCTGAACAGCGCCAAATTCACCCTGGCGGTACCGGATTACGTGGCTCAGGGTGGAGTACATGATTTTGCCGATCTGGCAAAATATGCCGACCGGTTTGATCATAAAATCTATGGCATCGCCCCGGGGGCGCCAGCCAATCAAAATATCAAAAACATGATCGACAAACATGACTTTAACCTGACCGGCTGGACGCTGGTGGAATCAAGCGAAAGCGGCATGCTAGCCCAGGTCGAACGCGCGGAAGGCAAAAAACAATGGATTGTATTTCTCGGCTGGGAGCCCCACGCGATGAACACCCGCTATAAACTGACCTACCTAAGCGGCGGCGACACCTATTTTGGCCCGAATTACGGCAGCGCCACCGTCAACACCGTCACCCGCAAAGATTTCAGCGCCCAATGCCCGAACACTGCCCGGCTGTTCAGCCAGCTCAAGTTCAATGTAGATTTAGAAAACCGCATCATTAAACGCGTACTCGATGACAAGCAAACCCCAGACCGAGCGGCCCAAGATTAGCTAAAACAGCATCCCGAACTACTGGCTACCTGGCTTGACGGCGTCACCACCCGCGCCGGCCAACCCGGCCTGCCGGCCGTACGGAAAACGCTGGCGCTCTAACCGGCGCGCCAGGCCCGCCAACACGGGACCTGCAGCAAGCCATGTTAAAGGGAAAGCGCGCCAATGGGGTCGAAGCAGCCCTTTTTGGGCTGCCGGAGCGCCCCATGGCCCGCCAGGCCCGCCAACACGGGACCTGCGACAAGCCATGTTAAAGGGAAAGCGCAGCCTAATCGTCAAACAGCTCGCCCAACGTCAGCATCAGCCGATTAGCCCAAGCGAAAAAGGCAGTGGACTGCACCAAATCAAGCAGCTCCAAATCCGTAAGACCCAACTCCCGCAGCCGAATAACCAGCCCGGGACTCGCGCCGGCAGGGGTAGTCGACAACGCGGCGGCAAAGTCGATCAGCGCCTGCCAGCGCGGCGATTGATTCTCGGCAAGGATGCCCCCAGGCGGCGTATCAATCAGGCGCTGCACCGCCCCGGTCTGCTTGGACAACTGGCTGGCCTTACGCGCATGCACCGATGCGCAATAAATACACCCATTTACTTTGCTCGCCACCGCCGCCGCCAACTCCCGCTCTTTACGCGCCAGCCCGCCCGCCGTATAAAAAATACCTTTATCAGTCAACGTCCGCTGCTCCAACACCGGCAGGTTCCGGGCCAACAGCCGAAAATAATCCGAGTCCCCATGGCCGTTATGCACCAATATCGCCTGTTGCTCAGCGGTGAAATCCGTAAGGGCGTTCACGGCCAGCCAAGGTTCCCACCCGAGCTCCCGCTGCGTAAACGCCTTAGGCGCCGAGCGCCCCCCATAAGTGCGACCCGCGACCCGCCACACCCCGGCTACCGCCACGGGAACGTTTACCTCCGCGACCGGCCGCTGGCCAATTAACCGATACCCCAACAGCAGTCGGCTTTGAAAACTCACATAGGCCACCAACTGCGACAGCGTGACAATAGCGCTGGTCGACCAGCCCACGCGCCGCAGATCCTCAAGATGCCCGGCGTTGGCCGAGGCGGGCCGACGGGTTAAGCGCTCTGCGTGCGCCAACCCGGCCGCGATCTTACTGCCGGCGCTAGCCGGCGCCAAGGTTGCCGCTTGCGCCGCATAAAACTCCGCCAACCGACGGTCGCCATGCCAGGTGGCAACGTGCTGCGCCACGTCCAAACGTTCCGGCAGGGTAAAATCGATACCGTCACCGACGGTGAACAGCGCCTGGAAACTGCCCTGGATATGCTGAGTTGCCGCATCGCGAGCGAGCCGCGCCGCCGCCAGCGGCGAATCCGGCGCAATATCCGCCAGCCGATCGAGGATATCCGTGGAGGCTAAGGTCTGGGTCATATTCTCTCCTGCAACAGGGGATTGGCTTGCGTGGCATCGTTGCGGCGGGCGGACGGTTTTATCCATCCCAATGCCGGGGCAACCTGTTCGGCGATCAACTCCAGGGAACGCAAAATATCGCGGTGCGGCGGATCGATGGAATGTACCTGGAACGCTAAATCAGTAACCCGCGCCAGGGCGGTATCCCGCCGTAATGAACCGATAACCTGCGCGGCGGTGCCAAGATGAACGTCGAACGCGCTGATAAAATCATCCAGGCTATCGCCAGCCACAATTTGGCCATTGGCCCTGGCGTTATCTGCCTGACGGCGCAGGCCGTCTTCGGCCAACAGGCGGGCCCGATCGCCGTCATCGGTCGCAAAAACGGTACGCGAGCCAAGAATGCGCGGCGCCACGCCATCGGGTAAGGCATCCAGATAAGCATCGATAATGGGATTTTGAATAGCGTCCAAGGGCACGTCGAGCGCGCCGGCGGGACGCGGCTGGGTCCGCGATAGCATCAGCCCATCGCCGGCGGCACCGGCCCGGGCGCCGCCATCGACGGAAAAGGTCGCCTGCCAAACACGGGCGGCCAAATGCGGCGCGGCGGGATAAAGCCGATTATCGCTGTCGCCGATGTTTTCTCCCCGCCAGGCGGCCAACAAGATAGCCAAATTAGCGCCGAAGACGCTACCACGTTCGTCGCTTTGCAACCCAAACGGCGGAAATGACGACGGCGTGCCGCCGGAGCCCAATCCGATCTCCAAACGCCCATCCGACAGCAAATCCAGCACCGCGGTGTCTTCCGCCACGCGCAGCGCCAGTTCCATAGGCAGCGTGATAACGCCGGTACCCAGGCGGATACGTTCGGTCAGCGCCGCCACCCGGGCCAGAAAAACCAGCGGGGAAGGCAGGCCGCCTTCGGCCTCATGAAAGTGATGCTGGGCAACCCACGCCGAATCAAAACCTAACGTTTCCGCATGGATGATTTGTGCGGTCGCCAGGCGGTAACGTTCGGCCGGCTGGACTCTATCCAACAGTCGGGTAAAAAATCCAAGTTTTTTGCTACTCATAAGTCGATCCTGGGTTGTGAACCGGTGGTCGCGCAACGTGGCGATAACCGGGAATGGCGTTGATCAGTTCCCGCGTATAGATATTGCCGGGCTGGCTGAAAATCTGTTCCACCGCGCCGACATCGACCTGGCGGCCTTTCAACAAAACGGAAACGCTATGGGATATGCGGCGTACCGTGGCAAGATCGTGCGAAATAAACAAATAGGTGAGACCCAATTGTTCCTGTAGCTGTTGCAATAACGATAAAATCTGCGCTTGTACCGTTACGTCCAACGCCGACGTGGCCTCATCCAGCACCAGAATTTTCGGCTGCAGGATCAGCGCGCGCGCGATGGCTACCCGTTGCCGCTGCCCTCCCGATAACTCCCGCGCCGTACGTCCCAGCAGCGACAGCGGCAGGGCCACGCGTTCGGTTATCTCCTCCACGCGACGGCGCCGTTCCGGCTGGGTAATGGGGGCAAAGTTAAGCAGCGGCTCTTCAATGATGGCGAACAGGCGCTGGGACGGATCGAGGGAACCAAATGGGTTTTGATACACTAACTGAATTTTTCGCCGCATCTGGCGCAAGGATTCTCCAGCGAGACGAGTGATATCCGTCCCCTCGATTAACACCTTGCCGGCGGCTGGCCGCTGAAAGCCCAGTAGAATCCGTGCCAGCGTGGTTTTACCCGAGCCGGATTCCCCCACCAACGAATGGGTCGTACCCTGTTCGACGGAAAAAGACACCCGATCCACCACCGTCAAACCTGGCGAACGCCCACGGCCCAGGGAAAAGGCGTGGCTTACGTCCTCAACCACAATGGCCAACGATTTGGGCGAGTGACGCCGCACAGCATCGGCCGGCGTAGGTAATCGCGCCGTGTTCAGCGCCGGCGCATCGTTAAACAACTGTCGGGTATATTCATGGCGGGGCGCGCTCAGCACCTGTGCCGTTACGCCCTGTTCCTGAACGCGCCCATGGCGAAAAACCAACAGACGATCGGCCCGCTCCGCCGCGACCGCCAGGTCATGGGTCACCAGCAGCACGGCGGTGCCAAATTCGCGCCGCAATCCGTCAATCAGATCAAGGATATGTTTTTGTACCGTAACATCCAACGCGCTGGTGGGTTCATCGGCAATAATCAGCGTCGGGCGCAGGGCGATGGCAATGGCAATCAGCACCCGCTGCTTCATGCCCCCCGAGAGTTCATGGGGATACTGTCCGACTCGCTGCTGCGGATGGGACAAGCCAACGCGAGCCAGGAGTTCCACCACCATGGCATCCCGATCGCGGCGCGGCACCGCGTGGTGAATGGCCAGAATTTCGGCTACCTGGCTGCCGATGGTTTTCACCGGATTAAGCGAACTGGTGGGATCCTGCGGGATCAGGCTGATACGCGAGCCGCGCACACCATCAAGACGGCGTTGTGACCAGCGGCTGATATCCACGCCGTTCAAGCGAATGTGGCCTTGTTCTCGCCGGCCGTTTTCCGCCAGCAGGCCGATAATCGCCTGGGCGGTCGTGGTTTTACCCGAGCCGGATTCGCCGACCAATGCCACCACCTCGCCAGGTTGAATAGAAAACGAAACGTTGTGGACCACACGCTGGCTGCGCCCATCACTTTGATAGGCGATGCACAAATCCTCAAGTTCCAACACCGGTGGGACCGCTTGCCCGGCCGGTATGGCGCCGGACGAACGGGTAAGCGTCATCAGCGCGGATAGGCTGCTGGCCATACTCTGATACAAGCTCATCTACGGCTCCTGGCAAAGGATTGACTAATACGATTGGCCGACAGTACCACCATGACCACCACCAATCCGGGGAAAGTGGTCAGCCACCAGGCGGTGGAAATATAATTGCGGCCTTCGGCAATCAGCAAGCCCCATTCTGGCGTGGGCGGCGGCGTGCCGTAACCGAGAAAGCTCAACGTGGAAATAGCCAGGATGGCGCTGCCAAACTGCAGAGCGGAAAAGGCGATAACCGAGGTTAACGAGTTGGGTAAAATATGCCGCCACAGCACGGCGGTAAAGGTGGCGCCGCTACCGTAGGCCGCCTCGACGTAATCGCCATGGCGAACCCGTACCACTTCCGCGCGAGCCAGACGGGCAAAGTTGGCTATCGAGGTTATTCCGACGGCAATGGCCGCATGCACGGTGCCGAAGCCTAACAAAATGATGATGCTCAGCGACAGCAGTAGACCTGGAATAGACAACAGAACGTCGACAAAACGCATTATCGCACTGTCCGCGCCCCCGCCGATGGCGCCCGCCGCGACGCCTAGCGCCGTGCCCAGCACCAGCCCGAGCGCTACCGCCACCAAGGCGCCCGACAGAGAGTATGCGGCGCCATAAACGATACGGGCATACAGATCCCGCCCCAATTGATCGGTACCAAGCCAGTGGCCGGCGCCAGGCGCCAGCCGCTGCGCCCCGGCAATACCCTCGGTACCGCTATAGGAGGTAAAGATTCCGGGCGCCACCGCCCATAAAATCACCATCCCGATCACCAGCCAGGCCAATACCAGACCTGGGCGCCACCCTGATAAACGCCGCCGCCCGCCGTCCAGCGGGGCGGCGGACGGGCCATCGGTGGCGACCTCGACGGATGAGGATTCCTGGGAGGATGCGGCGGACGTGTTAAACGACAGACTGCTCATACGACGGCCCCCGAGATGATACGAAGACGCGGATCCAGTAAGGGGTAAACCAGATCCACCAGTAAATTGATGGCCACGAAGGCCGCGCTGGAGATCAAGACAATGGCTTGCAACACGGCGACGTCCTGGTTATTCACCGCCTGCTGGGTCAACTGTCCCAAGCCGCCCAGACCGAAAACCGTTTCGGTAATCAACGCGCCGGCAATTAATTCACCCAGCAATAAGCCGGCAATGGTCAGGACCGGCAGCATGGCGTTGCGCGCCACGTGCCGCCAAAGCACGCCGGGGCGGCTTGCGCCCTTAGCCCGTGCCACCGCCACGAAGGGGAGAGTTTGTACATCATCGATACTGCGGATCAATATCTGCGCCAGCGGCGCGGAAATAGGGATTGCCAGCGTGACAATCGGCAAGATAAGCCCGACCCATTCACCGGGATTGATTACCGGAATCAAGCGCAGACGAAAGGAAAACACTTGGATCAGCGCGATGCCCAGCCAGAAGGTCGGAATGGAAATAAATAGCGAGGGCAGGGCATGCAATAAGGAACGCAGCCAGCTAAACGGCGTCAGGCTGGCACAAAAGGCAATGACCGCCGCCAGCAGCGCCGCCAGGGTAAATCCCGCCACCGCCAGGCGCAGCGTCGGTGGAAAATTCGTGGTCAGCAGTTCGGTCACCGGCACGCCCGCCTGCACCGAATAACCTAAATCGCCACGCAGAATATTGCCCGCCGTATGCAGATACTGTTGCAATAAGGGACGGTCCGCGCCATAGGTCGCCCGGATATCGGCGATCTGCGCCGGGCTGAGACCCATCTCCGGATTTTGGAACTTAATCAGGATGGCATCCCCCGGCAGCACCTGCAATAAGATAAAAGAGACGGTAAACGCCGCCCATAATACCAGCAGCGCCTGCCCCACTCGGCTGGAAAGATAACGGTTAATTCTGGCCACCTGTCTGCAACGTGAAATCCAAAGGGTAATAATCTTGGGAGCCTACCGAGCAAGGCGCACAGATAAACGCGCCTGGCTATCCTGGCGTAGTTTAGTGTTTTGCCAGCCAGGCGCTGTAAAACGCCGGGCGGCCCACCGCCTCGAAACTCACGCCGTTTAGATAGGGCGCGCCGGCAAACACCTGCGGCTCTTCAAAGATCGGAATAACATAGGCTTGGTCAATCAGGTAATGTTGTGCTTCCCCGGCTAAGCGCAGCCGCTCCTGTCCATCCACCTGGGCGGCAATCGCCTCCAATAGCCCATTGAGCTTATCGTCGCGGAATTGTTGCACCTTGCTGCTCAAACCGCCTTTTTGTAACAGCGCGTCGCGGTTGGTCGGATAAAATTGGCTCTTGATGACGTCCGGATCCGCCCGGCCTACCTCCACCACATTGGCCGGGGTTTTCAGCGGATCAAGGCTATCGGCAATCTTGCTACCGGCATCCCCCGCCAGGATGGTAAGCCGCGCGCCCACCTGGTTCCATTGCTGCGAAACCAACTGCAGTACCTCTTTGTTTTGCGGCTGTGGCGGCGATTCATACACCGTCAGGGACAGCGTCCGGCCATCTTTTTGGCGCAATCCGTTGGGACCGGGTACCCAGCCGGCTTCGTCCAGCAACTTTTTCGCCAGGGCCGGATCGAAACCAAGCTTGGCGCTCAAATCGACAAATCCGGCGGCCGGCGCGGCAATCACCGACTTGGCCTGAGGATAGTTAGGCGAAAACAGGGTATCGACGATTTGCCGGGTATTGGTCGCATGCAGCAGTGCCTGACGTACCCGCGTATCGCTTACCAGCGGATTATCCGGCCGAAAGGAGATGCCGTCGTTCACTCCGCGGGTTGGTGCGGCGTAAATGGTAAAGTGCGCTTCGGTGGCCTGTTTCTCATCATAAGCCTGGACCTGGCGAATAAAATCGGCTTGGCCCGCCAGTAACGCGCCAATACGCACGCTATCCTCAGGGGTGACGATAATTTTGATGCCGTCGAGATTAGCCCGCCCCTGATGCGCCAACGTTGTCGGCCCCCAGCGGTAATCTTTGCGCGCGGTCAAATCCACTTCACGTCCCAGCGTCTCGCCGCTCACCACAAAGGGCCCGGATCCGATAATGTGCCGGGCGTCGCCCAAGGCGTCAAAGTTCTGGCCAAGGGTCGCCAGCGACACTAAACCCGAACCGATGGTGGCGGTACCCTGCAAGAATCCCGGTGAGGATTTTTTAAAGAAAAAACTTACCGTCAGGGGATCGATCACTTCGCTGTGATCATAGTTATTGATCACCTCCGATACCGGTAAATGCAGCTCTTTATTACCCAAACCAAAGGTATCAAAGTTCTTCGCCACCGCCTTGGCATCCAACGGGGTACCGTCGGAAAACGTCACCCCGGGCCGGATTTTGAACGTGTATTGTGTTTTATCGGCGTTGGTAGTCCAAGACTCGGCAATCCACGGCTCAATGGCCAAGGTCTTGGGGTTTTGGTAAGTCAATTTATCGGTGATTTGATTTAGAATACCGCCGTTCGGATAAAAACCGCCGGCCGGAGGATAAAGATTGGTATGGGCCTGCTGCTCAAGATAAGTCAGCGTGCCGCCCTGAACGGGCGTAACATCGGCCGCCCATCCGACCGCGGGCATTGTCACCAAAGCCATTGAAAGCGCCAGGGCCAACCGGGAATTAACGCTATTCCGGCGAAAGTTTTTATGCATGGTTTGTCCTATAAATTAAACGGCTGGAGATCATTAAAACTAAATATCAATCAAATAAACCACAAGTTAAAACGATATATTCAAATATCCATGGATGAAAAAAGCATAAGTAAATATCAATCCCGGCAAAGTTAATAAAAAACAAATCCACGCGCATTCCGAGAGTAAATGTTTGTATTATAAACGCACTGCACATCCTCATATAATAATTCACTATAACTAATATCTTATTGTTTCTTCTGCGCGTCCTTGGCTTACCCTATTATCGCCGTGACTACTAGCCTGATAAATATATCCTTCATCTTTTACGTTGCAGGTGCGTTGGCTGTGCTCACTCGCCGAATCACTTTTTTGAGTAAGCTCATCGGATTCTTTCGCTTGCCGCCTTCCCGCAACCCGAAAGCTATTGGGTAAAATAATAAAATAATCGGAACAGTTAATCAGCAGGTTAGCGTGCCTAACGGTGGTTATAAGGATTGCAGCACAATGATCGTTCTTAAGGACGTATCCAAAATATTCGACAGTGAAAACACGCCGATAGTGGCGGTGGATAATGTCAATTTACGCGTCGAACGCGGGCAAATATACGGCATTATTGGTTACAGCGGCGCGGGGAAAAGTACCTTGGTACGCTTGCTGAACGGGCTGGATAAACCCACCGCCGGCTCGGTGATGGTGGCAGGACAGGATATTGCCCAGGCCGGCGGTGAACGGCTGCGTCAGGCGCGGTTGAAAATCAGCATGATATTTCAGCATTTTAATTTGCTTTGGTCGCGTACGGTCAGTGAAAACATTGCCTTTTCCATGCAAATTGCCGGTGCCACGAAACCGGCCATCACCAAGCGAGTCGCGGAGCTGGTGGCGTTGGTGGGGCTGCAGGGGCGCGAGCGGGCCTATCCCGCACAGCTCAGCGGTGGTCAAAAACAACGGGTAGGCATTGCCAGGGCGTTGGCCAATAGTCCGGAGGTCTTGTTATGCGATGAAGCCACCTCGGCGCTGGATCCGCAAACGACCGACGCCATCCTTGATCTGTTGCTGGATATCAACCGTCAGCTGAATCTCACTATTGTGCTTATCACCCATGAAATGCATGTGGTGCGCAAAATTTGCCAAAGAGTGGCGGTCATGGATGCGGGGCGGGTGGTGGAAGAGGGACGGGTGCTGGATGTTTTTACCCATCCACGTCAAGAAATCACCAGGCAATTCGTCAAACAGGTCAGCCAGTATCAGGATCCACAGCAGAATTTTAACCCGCTGCTGGCGCAAGATCTGCCCGGAGCAATATTGAAACTCACGTTTATTGGCCATAGTACCCAGCAGCCGATCGTCGCGGAACTGACGCTGCGCTACAATTTGGCATTTAATATCCTGCACGGCAAAATCACCCAAACCGCCAACGGCGTATTTGGCGAGCTATGGCTACATGCGCCGGCCAATCAGGCTCAATTGGACAACATTCTGGCCGATCTGCGTCATCTTGGCATCGACACCGAGGTGGTTAAACATGTTTGAGCAACTGTTTCCCCACCTGCAACCCGCCCAGCTGTGGGCGGCAACCGGCCAAACCCTCTACATGACCGCGGTATCGGGCGTGTTGACCTTTATCCTGGGCATTGCCCTTGGCCTGGCGCTGTTTCTCACCGCCCGTGGCGGATTATTCCAACGCCCGACGGTCTATTCGGTGATCTCGGTACTGGTGAACGTTTTTCGCTCTATCCCGTTTATCATACTGATTGTTCTGCTTATTCCTTTTACCAAAGTGCTGATCGGCACCATCCTGGGCGCCAATGCGGCGTTGCCGGCGCTGATCGTCGGCGCCGCGCCGTTTTACGCACGCCTGGTGGAGATGGCGCTGCGCGAGGTGGATAAAGGCGTCATTGAAGCGTCGCGGGCCATGGGCGCGCGGGTAGGCACGCTTATTTTTCGCGTACTGCTGGCGGAGTCTTCCCCGGCCCTGGTATCCGGCATTACCGTCACGCTGATCGCACTGGTGAGCTACAGCGCCATGGCGGGGGTGATTTGCGCCGGCGGCCTGGGAAATCTGGCCTATTTGGAAGGGTTTCAGCGTAATCATAACGACGTCACCTTGGTGGCGACCGTGATGATTCTGCTTATTGTATTCGTCATCCAGCTATTGGGCGACGTCATTACCTCACTGCTTGATAAACGTTAACCGACCGGGAAAAATACTATGAAAAAGACCTTAACACTGCTGGCCGTGGCTACCTTGACTGCCATGAGCTTATCCGCTTCCGCCTGGGCGGATACCCTGACCGTCGGCGCATCCAATGTGCCCCATGCGGAAATCCTGGAACAGGCCAAGCCGATTTTGGCCAAACAGGGCATTGATTTGGAGATTAAACCCTTCCAGGACTACATTCTGCCAAATACCGCATTGGCCAGCCATGATATCGACGCCAATTATTTCCAGCATATCCCTTATTTGAACAGCGTACTTAAGGATCACGCAGGGGACAAAAGCTACGATTTCGTTAGCGCCGGCGCGATCCATATCGAGCCGATTGGCATCTATTCGAAAAAGTATAAAAGCCTAAAGGATCTGCCGCAAAACGGTAAGGTCATTTTACGTGATTCCGTGGCGGAAGAGGGCCGGATACTGTCTATCTTTGCGCGCGAAGGGGTGATTAAGCTCAAGCCTGGCGTGAGTAAAGTGGATGCGCGTATCAGCGATATCGTGAGCAATCCGAAGCACCTGCAGTTCCTGCCGAATATTGAGGGTTCACTGTTGCCGCAGGTCTATAAGAATAACGAAGGCGACGCGGTGGTGATTAATGCCAACTATGCCATCGATGCCGGCCTCAATCCCGTCAAAGACCCTATCGCGGTGGAAAGCGGCGAAAACAATCCTTATGCCAATATCATAACCGTACACCGTGGGGACGAAAATAAACCGGATATTAAAGCGCTGGTAACGGTGTTACATTCCAAGCCGATCCAGGATTTTATCCGTACTAAGTACCAGGGCGCGGTGATTCCGGTTAATAAGTAAGTCGCTAGCGGGGGCGGTCTCAGACCGCTCGCCCGCAGCATGGCTTTTACCATCCCTTAATGGCGTCGCCGTGAAATATCTGGGCCGCGGCGGCGGCGACGTCATCTGTCTGGTAGGCTTTCACCAGATTTTTGACCTTGTCGCTGGTTTGATTATCTTCTCTGGCCACAATCAAATTGACGTAGGGCGAATCCTTATCCTCCACAAACAGACCGTCCTTATGCGGGGATAGTCCAATTTGACTGGAGTAGTTGGTATTGATAATGGCCACATCCACCTTATTGTCATCAAGGGTACGCGGCAGCTGAGCCGCTTCGATTTCCACAATCTTTAGATGCTTGGGATTAGCGGTAATATCCAACGAGGTCGGCCGCAGACCGGTGCCTTCCTTTAGGGAGATCAGCCCATTTTTTTGCAATAACAATAGTGACCGTCCCAAATTGGTCGGATCGTTCGGTATGGCAATTTGTGCGCCGTCCGGCAATGTGTCTGTGGATTTGAATTTACGTGAGTAACCGGCAATAGGATAAACAAAGGTCTTGCCTACCGCCACCAGCTTATAGCCCCGTTCTTTATTTTGCTGATCCAGATAGGGGCCGTGCTGGAACACATTGGCATCGATATCCTTATTATTCAGTGCTTCGTTAGGCTGGACATAATCGGTGAACGTGACCACTTCCACGTCTAAATTATATTTTTCCTTGGCAGTCTTTTTAACCGCGGCCCAGATCGGCTGATCGATACTGGCGCTGATGCCGACCTTGATATGGTCGGCGGTGTTACCCGGCTTATCGCACGCGCTCAATAATAAAGGGAATACCACCGCGCCGGCCACGGCGAGGGTTTTGACAGTAAATGACATTATGTGATCGCTCCCGAGAGTATTTAAGGTCCTACCAAAAACGGTTGTCGCCGTTCCAAAGGTACAGCAATTGCTCCATGCGATATAACGCTAAAAAGGCATCAAGCCATGACTAAAAGTTATATAGGCGTGCCGGCATTACACTTTCATGGCGGTGAGCAGGGTGGTAATGATGATGATGCTGATAAAGACGGAGATTGATCCGGTAAAGCTGGATACCGCTCCCAGCTTGCTGCCCCGCGCGGTAAATATTGGCGCCAGGGATGACAGCGGAGCAAACACCGCTACCGCCAGCACCTGGCGAATTTCCAGTGGCAGCGGGGTGTAAAAATAAAACAATGTCGAAAAGAGTGCGCCAGCGCCATAACGCATGGCCAGCACTCGATAGACGTTGTTCAACTGCGCGCGGTAGATATTGATTTCCAACATCATGCCGATTATCAGCATGGCGAGAAACGGGTTGGCGTTGCCAATAATCGACGTCAGGATAGTGACCTGGCTTGGCAAATGGAAACCACATAACGCGGCCACCAGCAATATGATATAGACATCGAAAGGGATGGAGGAGAACAGCCGCTTAAACGTATTTTTAAGTCCGGTACTATTGCCGGTGGCGTTGGCCGCGGCCACATAGCTGCCGCCGGTACAAATTACCGAATTCCCGGCATCAAACAAACAGGTGGCGACAATGCCTACCGGGCCGAGAAAACTTTGTACATAAGGAAGGGTAAAACAACCGATATTGTAGCCGGGCGTGTTGATCATAAAAAACACTTTGGTATCGTTATCGCGTTTTCTGGCGATCAGGTATCCAGCGTAGAGCAAGATGATATTGCAGACAAACCCTATCAGTACCAATATCAGTAGTGAATGATCCACCGTAAAACTGGCAAATCCGGTGATTACCGCGGCGGGTAATGTCAGGTTCATCATGATTTTTGATAAGGCCACGCTATCAGAACGCTGCAAAACGCCATATTTCTTTAAAAGATAACCAATAACGATAATGAAAAAAAAAGAAAAGGCCTTTATGAGCACTTCCAGCATATTGCTGTCCCGGCGCGGCTAAAATAGATGCATTTATCATACATTAGCCGGGGTTCCCGTCCCACTGTTAAATCTATCCTGCCGCATGGCCACTGAGCGGTTTTCGGTTACATAATTAAGATACGTCGTAACGACGGTCTGTATCTATAATGATCATTTCGCGTTGAGCAAGCGCTTAGGGATGAAAACATGAGTGATCAAGACAACATCAACCCGCCGGACGGTACGGTGCCGGCTCTACCCGTGCCAATCAAAGTGGATCATCTGCGTTTCCATCGGCGACATGCCCATTTGGCAGCGCCATTCGGCAATGGCTGGTTCGCCCGCAAAGCTGAAGGCTTCGCGCGTTTTTTCGGCACACCGGTTTTTTTAGGCGCGCAAACGCTGATCGTGGTCGCTTGGGTCTGCATCAACTCTTTCGGCTGGGTCCGCTTTGATATTTATCCATTTATCTTGCTTAACCTGGCGTTTAGCCTACAGTCGGCCTACGCCGCGCCGCTGATACTCTTGGCGCAGACTCGCCAGGCGGAGCGGGATAAAGCACATTCCGACGCTGATGCCGAGCATCGCGAGGCGCTGGCCGTCGCGAATACACAACGTCAAGACCAGGCGGCCCAGGCCTCGGCGCAAATGATGGCATTGCTGAGGCAAAATACTGAACTGACCGCGCTGACTAAAAATCTGACGGAGCGGATAGAAGTACTGGCGGCTGAACTACACAAGAAACTGCTGCAGGATGCGCCTTAGGCGACGCCCGGCCACGCACCGTGGCGTGCTCTACCGCGCCTGGCGATCTAACCGGTGGGAAGACGTAGGGCATAGGGAGCTACCGCTACAATTCTAAGGTGGATGGCGTCAGGACATTTTACAGTGCCGCTGGCAACGTCTAATATGGGTAATTAAGTGTTTACCCTGGCAGCGGACGCAGCCGGTACAGAGCATGCCGGCGTGAGTAATACGATGCAAAAAAGACCTATTTTATACTGGGATTTAAGGCGACTTATCCTGATCCTTGCCGTAATGAGCGCCTTGATAACCTTAGCCAATGGCTTTTTTGCCACCTATCGCGTACAAAGACAACTGTTGATAGATAATTCCCTGGACGCCAATCATCTGTACGCGGCCAAACTCGCGTCCGTCACTACGCTGTTCTTCGACAGTACCCAACGCCAGCTGGCCTATAGCGCCTCTCTACTGGCCGATAATATTGATAATAAGACTTTTTTACGACAAGAAGTACAGCGCCTGCGATCACAAACCAACACGTTCAATTCGGTGGTCATTGTCAATTCCGCCGGTGTGGTCTTGGTCACCTCGCCCGAAACATTACAAATGCAGGGGCGTAAACTTACCACCCCAGGTGCGCTTGCGGCGTTGAATAATAAAGCGCCGCAGATTAGCCAGCCTTATATTGCCACTACCGGGAACCTGATCGTTTTTGTCTCCACGCCAATTAATGATGCTCAGGGTAATTACCTGGGCTATGTGGGCGGGGCCATTTATTTAAAGAAGAAAAGCGTGCTCAACACACTGCTGGCGCAGAATTATGAAGATAGGGACGCCTATACCTTTGTGGTGGATGGCGATGGACAAATTTTATATCACAAGGACTCGCGCCGGGTTGGTCAATTAATTACCCCCGTACTTAAGGGTAACGTCATCGGCGACAACCAAGACGGCAGTCTGCAGGAAAACAGCCCGACGGGAATCAACAGCCTGATAGGCTATGCGCGCGTATCCAATGCCAATTGGGCGATCATTACCGTGCGTACTACGGATAACACGCTGCTGTCGCTTAAGGGGCTGATGTTAAGTGTGTTGAATCGCACCGCGCCGCTGATGCTGATTACGCTATTCGCCGTCTGGCTCCTATCGCGTTTGATTTCCCAACCCCTGGGCCAGCTCGCCCGTAGCGCCAATGAGATGGACCGAGTGGGGATCTCCGATGAAATCGAACGCATACCGTCGTGGTATTTTGAAGTGGCGCAGCTTAAACGGGCGATGCTATTAGGGATAAGTTTATTGCAAAATAAAATCGGCAAACTCAGAACGGAAGCTCAAACCGACCCCTTGACCGGCCTGCTCAATCGGCGCGGCTTAACCTTTGCCCTGGAATATTTCAATGTCGCCAAACAGGCCTTTGCGGTTATCGCGCTGGATATTGATCATTTCAAACGGGTAAATGACAACTATGGTCACGCCGTGGGGGATGAGGTGATCAAGCAGTTGACTCAATATCTCCGCGAAGGCTCCCGCGCCTCTGATACGCTGTGCCGCAATGGCGGCGAGGAATTCCTGATACTATTGCCCGATACCGGTCGAGACGCCGCCGTGGAGATTGCCGAGCGTCTGCGCGCCAATGTGGAAGCGGCAACCTTTTCCGGGGTGGGAAAGATCACCGTTTCATTAGGCGTCGCGCTGTGGGTCCCGCAGCAAGGGGAGACGTCCTTGACGCTGAAATTGGCGGACGATGCGCTTTACCGGGCGAAAAAACAGGGCCGCAATCAAGTGATCGTGGCCTGAATAGCCTGGTTCGGTATCGCTTGCCGGCCGGCCAATCTTAAAGAGATTTAAGCGCGCTAAGGTTTTCACTGGTCATCGAGGGAACAAATTCGGTTATGCTGTAGTTGGCTACCGCGACAAAGGGATCTTGCTCCAAGATTTTATCCAGCTCCGCTCTGGGCAGGCTTTTAGTCAGGATGATTCCGCCGGTGCGCGGCACTTTTCTGCCGGAGGCGACAAAATCACCCGCGGCATAATGCTTTTGCAGCCAGGCGATGTGCCCATCCAACAATGCTTCAACTTTCTCCAAAGGTTCTTCATAAGTTAGATCAACGATGAACATCTGTCACTCCGCACGGTTTATGATGAACTTAGAATAAACCTTCTGTTCGCGCTGTGAAGTATGCTAGGGCATTAATTCTAACAAGGTTAATTTATCAATGGCCTAAGCGAGTATAATAGTGGGATATTGCTAAGCCTATCGGGTAGTTTCATTTATGCAGCGTTATGTGAAATCCCCCCTTTTTCGGCCTCATGCCGGTGCGCCAGGTGAAAACGATGAATAGCCTTTATTGGTTGAATAAGACTCGAGCGATAATTCTGTTTTCGTTGATGCTGATGATCGCCTTTTTGATTATCAGCTGGAGCAGTTATGAAGTGGCGCGCCGCTCGTTAAATGCCGAGATAGAAGAAAATACCCTGCCGTTGACCAGCGACAACGTTTATTCCGAAATCCAGCAGGATCTGTTAAAACCCATTTTCATCTCGGCGCTGATGGCCCATGACACCTTCGTTCGGGATTGGGTATTGGTGGACAAAGAGCAAGATCCGGCGGCAATGATCCGTTATCTCAGCGAAATCGATCGCCGGTTTGATACTATTTTTTCTTTTTTTATCTCCGATAAAACCCGCCGCTACTATGATCCCAGGAAAATTCTTGAAACGGTATCTGAACAGGCCGGTCAGGATCGCTGGTATTTTCATATAAAAGACCTACCGGACGACCAGCTTTATCTGATCGATGCGCGTCCTGATCCGGAGGATCGCACTCATCTGGATATTTTTGTTAATCACAAGGTAAAAGATTATCAAGGGAATTTTATCGGTGTCACCGGCATTGGTATTTCCGTCAATAAAATCAAGCAGCTGATTGAAAAATATGAGCGACGCTATAATCGCACTATTTATTTTATCGATAAAACCGGGGCGGTGGTCTTGCACGGGAACACCTTTAAACGGCCAATGAATATTCGGCTCCAGAAAGGATTAGGTCCCCTGACCACGTCGATCCTGACGGTACCCGGGGGGAGCTATCAATACCAGGACCAGGGGAAAAAAATACTACTGAACACCCGACTGATTCCGGAATTTGACTGGTACCTCATGGTGGAGCAAAGCACCCATCCTTTGGAGGGTGTGCTATTTAGCACCTTAATAAAAAATATGGCCATCGGCATTGTGGTGAGCGCGTTTTTTTTATTGTTTATATGGTTAACCATTGGCGGTTACCAGCGGCGGCTGGAATACATGGCCACAACCGATAAACTCACCGGCATTATGAATCGGCAATCATTTGAGTATCACTTTCAGCGATTACGGACATCCTCATCCCATGATGGGTTGCCCTTATCTCTGGTCATTATTGATGTTGACCATTTCAAGCAAATTAATGACCGTCATGGGCATGTGGTGGGCGATCGGGTGCTGCAGCGTGTCGCCGAGTTGGTTGTGGGCAGCCTGCGACGTTCGGATAGAGTGTTTCGGTGGGGAGGGGATGAATTCCTGGTGCTGCTTAAGGGGTGCGCCGGAGAAGAAGCGCTGCTGCGCATGCAAAGGCTAGTGCAGCTTATCGCCGAGGCGGTAATCGACACACAAAACAGCACGATACGTGTCACCGCCAGCTGTGGGGTGGCTGAGCATCGCATTAAAGAGACGCTTGATCACGTGATCGAGCGCGCCGATATCGCCCTCTACGAAGCAAAACAACAAGGCCGCAATCAGGCCAAAATAAGCGATGATTATCCGCAGGCCACCCCGGGATTTAACTAAGCTAGCCGTCTTAGCACTCTGCAGGGGTTGCCGCAGGCCACCACATTAGGTGGAACGGAGCGCGTTACCACGCTGCCGGCCCCGACGGTGGAGTTCTCGCCAATGGTCACTCCCGGCAGAAGCGTGCAGCCGCCCGCAATCCAGACATTATCACAAAGTACAATCGGCTCGGCCCAGCCGATATGCTGTGCGCGCACCTGGGGTTCCAATGGATGATGCGCGGTGAAAAGCTGTACGTTGGGGCCGATAAACACGTGGTTTCCTATGGTCACCGGTGCGCAATCGAGCAAGACAAAGTCGAAATTGATAAAGACGTGGCTACCGATGCGGGTATTTAGCCCATAATCCACGCGCAGATTTTTTTCAACGTGGACGTCTTCGCCGATAACGGCAAATATTGCTTTCAGCAGCGCCTGCTGTTGAACGACTTCCCGATGCCCGAGCGCATTGTAGCGGTCAACGTTATCTCTCACATTGTGTCTTATCTCAACCAGTTGGGGGTCGTTGATAAAATAACGTTCCCCCCGCTGCATTTTTTCCAATTCGGTCATGCCTTCACCTCTGATTACCTATTCATCTATAACAGAGCATCGGCGCCTAAGTGGAAAAAAACAATAGGCATTTCTCCATAGACCGGCAGGGTACGGATGCGTATAAATGCCGACTGACCCAAATCACTTGAATGTATGGTCGTCAAAAGGCTTTCTCGCCGAAACCGGCAATGGCGGGGGCGCTCAAAAAAAAGGAGCAGATCGTCGTAAGATTGAAACATAGGAATTTTCCTAGATGTTTATTATGGTCGTCATTCGGGATAAATAACGTTCAAATGAGACTGATTGTTACGTAAATATGACATTTTTTGCGATCTAATATTAACGAATAAATGGGGTGAGACCTTTAAAACCATAACGGTAGTATTAACTTTGGCGAAAATTCCCTGTTGAGCGACACCTCTAAAATGAAGGTTGATTTTTTATGAACCAATTCGGTTTGTGTCTATTTTTGATAGTTATTGCTTCATACAGCTTTTATCGGCATATAAAATTTATACAAAGCCGAACATTACCAAAATGGAAGAAAAAACAGGGAAGACACCATCATACCGCCCGGACCGATGCCGATTCGGCGCTGGTAAACCCAATGGAAAGCGGTATCACAGGCTATTCAGTTGCCGATAATGATAGCCATAACCAGGCGCTGGAGCAGGCGGCATAGTCGTGTGTTTGATTATTTCCAATTGTTTTAATTGTAAGAAAATCGAAAAAATCTTACCTCTAAATAACGCATACATCAATGCGATTTCTATTTTTCTGTACACAACGTCTGAAAAATATGACGGAAATGTGAATGGCTAACCGGGCCGAGTTTCGTCGTTAATTATGGGCACCGCGGGTGGTTATGGTTAATGAAGGAATATTGTCTGGCGCTATTCCTGGATGGAGTTATTTACAGGTTTAATCACATGAAAATGTACCTCTCAAGCTTGATACTGGTCCTTACCGGCTTACTCACGGGTTGTAGCGCGGTAGGACATTATCAGGTGGATCAGAACGCCGGCGCCAAAGCCGATCTTCATTTTATCGGCATCCCTGTACTGGCCGGCGCGATTGGCTCCAGTTTTCCCCTTACCGACCATTACAGCCTCACTGCGGGACATGTGGCCAAGATCATGATGGTGCGGGTAAAGGCCTATAATCCAACCTGTGACGTGGCGATAATCTATCACGATAATACTGGCCGCACCCTACCCAAGCTTGAGTCGGCGGTAAAAGGCGAACAACTTAAGCTCTACGGCTATAATGCCTATACGTCGATGCCTACGTCATCTTCCGGCACCTTACAGGAGTTCGGCTGGTGGGATAAACCCGGAACCAGTTGCAAAATGGCGTTGACCGACGCGGGCGGGATTCAAGGTATGAGCGGCGGTCCCGTGTACGGCGGCGATGGCGCGGTCATTGGCGTATTTACCGCCACGCACCGGCAGCGAAATCAAAGTCTTTTTGTTCCTTACCAGAATATTGCCAGTTGGGTCACGGGGCAGATGGATGGAAAAGATTTGGCCAGTGTGAAACAATCCTCTGCCCTAACGCCCTCAGCCACCCCAAAGCCGACTCAACCCATTCTCGAACCTCCTGCCGCCGAGTAATGCCAACGCAGCTTATCTCGGGGGATCTTCATTGTGGTTGTTTTAGCTGTTGACGATAACTGAGCGGACTCATACCCCATTTACGTTGAAATACCCGCCGAAAGACGTCCGCGCTGGTGAAACCGCACTTGGTCGCAATTTGATCCAAGCTCATATTGGTCATTTGCAAAAAGCGCTGGGCGGTTTCGATCCGAATATTTTCGATATATTTTGCCGGTGTGGTATTGAGTTCATGTTTGAAAATTCTGATCAAGGTGCTGCGGCTCATGGCAAGCTGATCGGCTAATACGTTTACGGTCAGATCCTGCGTAAGGTGCTCATGTATCCAGGGTTGCAGCGTTTTAACACTGCGATGATGAGAATCTTGAGCCATAAGCGAATAACTAAGTTGCGCCTGATCGGCGGGGCGCCGAAGAAACAATACCATTTCTTTAGTCACTTCCGCCGCCAAGGCTTCGCCGTGATCGTCGGCAATCAGGTTTAACGCCAGATCAATACCGGAAGACATGCCGGCTGAGGAGTAGATATTCCCATCCCTGACCCAAATGGGCTGATCCTCCACATGCACCCGCGGGTGATGCTTGGCAAATTCATCCATAACGCGCCAGTGGGTGGTGACATGTTTACCATCAAGCATGCCGGTCTGTGCTAAAGCAAAAATTCCCCCTGAGACAGTACAAATGCGCCTGACGCGGTTTTCTTGCGCGCTGATCCAATCAATGGTGTGAGGTGGGTACATCCCCATTGTGTCGATATTGGTACTAATGATCAATGTATCGATATCGATTACTGAACTTTTCCATTTTTTATCAGCTAACGTCGAATGCCCTATCAGGCTTATTCCAGATTCGCTTTCAATCTGTTTATCGCTTCCGGCGGAGACCAGCTCGACGCGATAGGGCATTTTTTTTTCTGTCAGGCAATTAGCCAGACGAAATACTTCCATCGGTCCTACGATATTGAAAAGATCAATAGGAGGAATACTTAGTATAACTATTATTTTAGCGAGGGGTTGATTAGGCATCATTAATGACCTTTACCAAAAAGCATGTGTAGCAACCGTAGTTATTAACATCTGACACAAATCGTCGGCAAATTGAAATTTCACTACACCTGGTGTTAATTTTAGTGCCCACCTTGCATAAACGTACTGAAAAATAACGCTAATCCGAGATAGTAATGTAAGGCAAAGACTATTTGCAAGGTGTAGAAATATTTAGATACATTTTGCATTGCTCTAGATTATTAAGTCAGATTAATGACGAATGGCCTTGATGGGTAGGGTATGGGCAATAGTTAAGCTCGGATAGAATAAGATTTTCTAGTTTTTTCCCTATCTTGGATTGTCGCTCTTTCGGCGTAAATTTCGCACAGTGAAATTTCATTAATTAAGCTATTGATAACATTGATTTATTTTTTTAAGTTTTGTTGGTAAACGATAAAAACAAGATTTTACTCAGATTTTTCTTATTTACATAGTATTTATTAGAATACAAATTAGTAATTCTTATCAAACGAGGGAAATATATTTCTAGCGACATTTCATATTCACATAATGTTTATTACATAAAGATGTCACTTTGGTAATGTTTTGAAATAATTATAAAAATGCTTTTTGAATGTTATCGAGATTTTTAGTGCCCCTTTTAAAAACGATGATAAACCCTTATGGGATTTTTTTCAGGAAAAATAGGATGGCCTGGAATAACCTTGCCCCAAGCCTTACTGCCGCGTGCCGCCAGGATACAGTAGATATCGTTCCTTGCGAAACTCTGAGGGATACCTATAAAGACAAAACCGCCGTTGCTTCGCCCGGGAGCGAACTGCACAATGAGAGGGCAGGGTACGAATAAAGCGGTGCATGGTCTGATTGATTATGGTTTGGCGTGGTTCACCGGTGTTGACGCCCTTAGCGCATCCAGAAATAGCGTCACTACCGAATTAAGCATCGCGCCTCGTTTTACTACCAGATGAAAGGGGGTAATGACTCGGATCGTTTCCGGTTTCAGTGCTTTTATTTTTCCTTCGGATATGTAGCGTTGAATATAATGCTCCGGTAGAAATCCGATATAATTCCCGGTTAAAATAAGCATGGTGACTGCCTCTACTTGGACCGCAACCGCATTGGAGTGGGGGAAACTAAGTGGCGGGTTTTTATGGGTGTGCTTAGCATAAAAATGGTTAATCAAACTGGCGTTTTCTATACGCGCATTGGTTAAACTCGCCGTGGGCACGTCATACAGTTCATGCCGATTTGAACAGCAGAGATGTGATATTTCCTCATAGAGAAAAAAATAGTCAAAATCGGGTTTTTCTTGATAGACGGGTATAATACCGCAGGTAAAACGGCCATCAATAACGCCACGTTCGATCTCGTCGAGCTGGGTGGCATGTAAGCGCACGCTTACCTTTGGTGCCAGGCCGTGTATCTCGCCAAGCGCCGGTATGACCGGTGATTGGGTATCGGTGATGGTATTGTCGATGATACCGATATTTAATTCCCCGAACATTTCATGCCTGGCATGATTTAATTTATCGCGGAACTGGGTGATCGAGGAGAAAAGATCTAAACACGCCTGATACGCGACCTTGCCATGTTCAGTAAGGTAAAATCCCTCTCGCCCGCGAGTACAAAGTTTCATGCCAAAGCGCACTTCCAGATCGGAAATTTGTTTGCTGATCGCCGCCAGGCCGATGTTCAATTCATTACATGCCGCAGTGAACCCCCCGGCCTCAACCACCGTTTTGAACACGCGCAGAAGCTTCAAATCCGCAACGCCAATGTTTTGCTGGTTAATATCGCATTTGACCGGCGACGTGTTTCCCGATTTGGAAAGTTGACTTTCCATAATAACTATTTACCCCCCGGCGTTGGTTCTCCATCATCAATTTGACACTACCTATATCTTATTTTCGCATTTATCCAGATGACCGGCTGGTATCACCTGCCGCTCTAGTCAATTGGTACCATGACTTCATGTAAATGTTGCAATATGCATGCCAGATAAGGAATGTTCCATGTCACATCCTATAGAACGTCTTTGGGGGGCGCGATTTAAACGCGGGCCGGTCGCCGCTCTCAGCGCGCTGTCGCGTAGCCCTGACGCTTATTTTTCGCTGGCCGCTTATGATTTAGCCGGCTGTCGGGCGCATGCCTTTGAATTACAGCGCGCGGGTTTGTTGAGTGAGTCTGAAACCGGTCTTCTGGTCGCGGCCATAGCCCAATTATCGGCTGATTATCAAGCCGGGCGGATTTTGCCGAGCGTGGACGATGAAGATGTGCATACCTTTATTGAGCGGGTGCTGACGGAACGGTTGGGCGCGCTGGGCGGGAAGCTACGTGCCGGACGCTCGCGCAACGACCAGACGGCCAACGATCTGCGGCTGTACTTGCGCGACAACGTCCGGAAAATTACCCGTGCCTTGCTGGCGCTGCAGGCGGCGTTAATTTCCCAGGCTCAGCGGCATATTGACAGCATTGCGCCTGGTTTTACGCATCTGCAACAGGCTCAGCCCATCGTGTTTGGCCACCAGTTAATGGCCCACGCTCAATCTTTTTCCCGCGATGTCGAGCGCTTGCAGGATTGGGATAAACGTTGCGCGCTATCGCCATTGGGCGCGGCGGCCATGGCCGGTTCCGCCATCGCCATGCGCCCGGAGCAAGCGGCGCAAGATCTGGGTTATGACGGTGTCTGCGAAAACTCCATCGACGCGGTGGCCAGCCGTGATCATGTGGCCGAATTTTTATTTGCCGGCGGCATGTTGGGCGTCAATCTCTCCAGGTTATGTGAGGAGGTATGTCTTTGGGCGTCACGCCAGTTTCGCTGGGTGGCGCTTGATGATGGTTATGCCACCGGCAGTTCCATCATGCCGCAAAAGAAAAATCCCGATATTGCTGAATTAACCCGGGGCAAAAGCGGGCGATTAATCGGCAACGTCACGGCTATGCTCTCCACCATGAAAGGTTTACCGCTCTCCTACAATCGGGATTTGATTGAGGACAAACGCAACGCCATGGATACCGTGGAACAACTGTTACTGGTGCTTCCGGCCATGGCCGGAATGGTCGAGACCATGGTGGTCGATTGCCGGCGCCTGCGCGAACAGGCGCCGGAGGGCTTTACCCTGGCCACGGAGGTGGCGGACTGGCTTTCCCGCCGCGGAGTGCCCTTCAACGCCGCACATGAGATCACCGGCAGGTTAGTGCAACTGTGTGAACAGACGCAGCAAGAACTGCATCAACTGAGCGACGAACAACTGATGTCGGTCGATCCGCGATTGACCGGCGAGGTGAGGCGCTGCCTGACGCTGGAGGCGGCGATCAACGCCCGTTGTGCCTACGGCGGTACGGCGCCGGTTCGCGTGGCCGAACAAATAGCCCGGCTGCGGATCAAACTGGCGGCACAAGCCGAGTGGGCCGCCGGCTACGCCGGTTTGTCCCTGTAATCCCTGTCTCATGCACGTCAGCGGGAGCCATTATGACCGACCTTAAGCCTACGGATCAGGGTAGTAATCCGCCCATTATCAACTTCAATGAGTATCAGTACGTCACTCAACGCTATTACGGGCGGATTTTTTCCTCGGTCGTGATCCTGGTGTCGCTGGGCTTGCTGTTCAACGCTTTTGCCCATGGAAAGATCGAATGGCGGTTTGTCGGCCAGTTTCTTACCGCCAAGGCGATTTTATACGGGTTGGGCAACACCATCGTGATGTCGATCCTGGCCATGCTGCTTGGGGTGATTTTCGGTGTCATTATCGCGGTGATGCGCATGTCGCAAAACCCGGTGCTGCGGGCGGTCGCCATCGGCTATACGTGGATATTTCGCGGTACTCCGTTGATTTTGCAATTACTGTTGTGGTTTAACCTGGCGCTGATTTTTCCCGTCATGGGTATACCCGGTCTGTTCAGTTTCCAAACCGTGGATATCATGACACCGTTTATGGCCGCGCTGCTCGGGCTGAGCATTAACCAGGGCGCCTACACGTCGGAAGTCGTGCGCGCCGGGCTGCTATCGGTGGATTCAGGCCAGTATGAAGCCGCCAAAACCATCGGCATGACCCGTCTGCATGCGCTGCGCCGCATTATTTTGCCCCAGGCGATGCGGGTCATCATCCCCCCTATCGGTAATGAATTTATCAGCATGGTGAAAACCACCAGCCTGGCCAGCATGATCCAATATTCCGAGTTGCTGTATAACGCGCAGACTATTTATTTTGCCAATGCGCGGGTCATGGAACTGTTGTTTGTCGCCGGTATTTGGTATCTGGCGGCGGTGACGCTGTTGTCCTTAGGGCAAAACCGGTTGGAACGTTTTTTCGGTCGCGGCATGCAGCGCCGCGACCGATAACGGGGGAGCTTATGAAGAGCATTATCAGAGCCGTTAACGTCAATAAGTATTTCGAACAATTCCAAGCGCTGAAAAATATCAATTTGTCGGTGAATTATGGGGAGGTGCTGTGCGTTATTGGTCCGTCCGGTTCCGGTAAAAGCACGTTTTTGCGCTGCATTAACCAACTTGAGCGTATTGATAGCGGGGGCATCTGGGTTGACGACGAACTGGTGGGGTACCGGATCGATGGTAAAAAACTCCACCCGTTAAACGATCGCCAGATTTCCCGGCAGCGGTTGAAAACCGGCATGGTATTTCAGCGTTTTAATTTGTTTCCCGACAAGACCGCGCTGGAAAACATTATCGAAGGGCCAACCCAGGTATTGCTACGGCCGGTAAAAGAGGCCAAGGAAGAGGCCATGGCATTACTGCAGAGGGTGGGGTTGGCGCATAAACGCGACGCCTATCCCTTGGAACTGTCCGGTGGTCAACAACAACGGGTCGCTATCGCCCGGGCGCTGGCGATGAAACCTAAGTTAATGCTATTTGACGAACCGACTTCCGCGCTCGATCCGGAAATGGTGGGCGAGGTACTGGCGGTAATGCGCGGCCTGGCGGCGGAGGGGATGACCATGATTGTGGTAACCCATGAACTCGGGTTTGCCCGGGAAGTGGCTAATCGCGTGGTCTTTATGGATGAAGGTGGAATCATCGAAAGTGGCAACCCGGAAAATGTCTTGCTTAATCCACAGAATGAACGGACCCGGAATTTTATTTCTGCCGTCCTGATATAAACCCTTAACCCGAGAACCCGTGCATGAAAAAAACGCTGTTATTCCTGTTTTCCGCCGGCGTATTGCTTAATGCGACAACCGTCGCGCCCACCGCCGTCGCCGCCGAGCTGGTGCAAAAAGAGGAGCTCAAGGTTGCCATGATGCCCAATTACCCACCGCTGGAATTCAAGGATCCCGCTACCGGCCAGCTTACCGGTATGGATTACGATCTGGGCATGGAAATCGGTAAACGGTTAAACCGCAAGATCAGCTGGCAGGAGATTGGTTTTGAACAGATGGTGAACGCCATCGCCACCAAGCGCATCGATATGATTCTTTCCGGCATGACCGACACCAAGGCTCGCCAGCCGGTGGCCACCTTTGTGGACTATTACCACAGCGGGCCGCAGTTCTATACCACGGTTGCCCACACCGAGATTAATCAAATGCAGGATCTGTGCGGGAAGAAAGTCGGCACCAGTCGCCGTACCACCTTCCCGGCGGAAATTGCCGCCTGGAGCCAGGCCAACTGCGAAGCGGCCGGTAAACCCGCGATTGTGGTGGTGGGCGCGGAGGGTACCGCCGATGCCCGTACCCAATTACGCCAGGGCCGAATCGAGGGCGTCGTGCAGGGCAGCGAGACGCTGCCTTACATCATGAACTTGGAAAAAGAGACCTATAAGCCCCTGGGCAAAGCGTTTGCCTATCAGGTTACCGGCATGGGGATCGCGAAAGAGGATACGGCGCTGATTGACGGGGTGAAATCGGTGCTTTCCGCCATGATCGCCGACGGCACCTATTTGCGGATTCTGACTAAATGGGGCATGCAGGACGGCGCGGTCCAGGACGTTACCCTTAACGGCGGCAAATAACCATTTGCCGCCTGCGCACGTTTGGCCGCGCGCGGCGGCGGATCACACGGGATCACTCTATGTCGATATCCTCCACCCGCTGGCCCGAGGGGAAAACGGGCTGTATGGCGCTGGCGTTCGATCTGGACGGACCGACCGGCGACGCCATGCTTAACGGCAGTATTTGGCAGAAGGCGGACTATTTCACCTTTGGCGGTTACGGGCCCTTCCGGGCACTGGAACGCATCCTGGATGTGTTGCAATCACATCATCTGCCCGCCACGTTTTTTGTTCCGGCCTGGGTCGTGGAAAATTGGCCGGCCCAGTGCCGGGCCATTGTCGAGCAAGGGCATGAAGTGGCTTACCACGGCTATCGCCATGAATCTTTCTATGCCTTGAGCGCCGGGCAACAACGGTGGGTGATGCAGACCTCGCGGGATATTTTTTGGCAGATATTGGGGATCCGCGCCGAAGGGTTTCGTACGCCTTCCGGCGACTGGCATCAGGAAACGCCGGCAATATTGCTCGACGCGGGCGTGACCTATTCCAGCAGTATGCGTGGTGACGATCGCCCGTACCTGGTCAAAATCGATGGACACGAGCGGCCACTGGTCGAGATCCCCGGCCGCTGGGAAATGGACGATTATGCCTCGCTCGCCTACACCCGCGATCCGAACTTTCCGTCAGGGCTGGATCGTACCGCCGGCTATGCATCGACGCTGGATAACTGGTGCCGTGAATTTGATGGTGCGATGAACGAGGGGCTGAGTCTTACCACCCTGTTTCATCCGAAAATTTCCGGCAAGCCGGGCCGCATCATGTTGCTCGATCGGTTCTTTGATCATTTACGCCGGCGGGATGACGTCTGGTTTGCCCAATGCCGGGACGTGGCTAGCTGGTGGTTACAGGAGCATGGCGATGAACAGTGAGGCGGGCTTGTCCCACCGCCGTTGGCCGGCGAAAAAACGCTGCGCGGTGGTGGTGACCGTGGATTTCAATGATATCTACGGCATTTTGCAGCAGGTGCCGGCGGTAGCCGGCCGCGAAAAGACCCTGTCGGTATGGCGCTACGGTACCTTGCGCGGTATCGATCGGCTGCTAGGCCTGTTGACGGATCGGCAGGTCGCCAGCACCTGGTGCGTGCCGGGCATCGTGGCGCAACAGTATCCCGAACGGATCGGACAAATCCACCAATGTGGCCATGAGCTTGCCAGCCAGGGGTGGCAAATTCAGTCATTTGATACGTTAACGCCAGGGGAGCAAATTGACAGCATACGGCGCGGCGGGGCGGCTATTGGCAACCTTACCGGCAGCGTGCCGCGCGGGTTCCGTCTGCCGGCGGGCAATTGGGCCGCCGGTCTGCCCGAGGCCTTGGTGAATGAGGGCATCGGCTGGACCTCCGGCTGGCGTGGCGATGATTTGCCCTATTTTCATACGCTGCGTCATCAGCCGGCGGATCGGCCCCGGCTGGTGGAACTGCCGCTACACTACGAACTGGAAGACGATCCCTACTTTGCGTTTAACCTCAGTCCAGCGGTGCCGCCGGCCCAATCGCGCATTGCCTCTTACGCCCAGACGCTCGGCAATATGAAGATGGATTTCGATGGTTTCTATCGTTTCGGCTTGTGTTATGTCTTGCGGCTGCATCCCGAGACAATAGGTACGGCCGGGCGCATAGGGGTGTTGGCCGAGCTGCTGGATTACATCGCGGCGCATACCGGCGTGTGGTTTGCCACCGCCGGCGAGGTGGCCGACTGGTGGCAGGCCAACCAGCCTGATAACGTGTCGACGCACCCCGCCGAAGTGTGGTTGCGCCATACCGAGGGACGCGCCAACGGCTCGCCGACAGCGTATCCCAGCGATCGGAGGATGCCGGATGCCTAACCCTCTGCCAGGAACATCCGCTGGAGCGCCGGCCACGCCGAACCTGGAAATGGATGCCGGCGTGGCGGGTCGCAAGCACCCGCAGCAGATGCTGACGTCGTTTATTACCGGTACGCGATTTAGCGATCTGCCGACGGTGCTGGTGGAACGCTGTAAACGCCATATTCTCGATACCCTGGGCGCTGGACTGGCGGGATCCACCAGCCGGATAGCCCAAGAGATGTCACAGCTGTTGCAACTCGAGGGCGCCGCGCCGCAGGCTCAGGTGTGGGGGACGGTTCCGGCGAGCTCGGCCCGCAACGCGGCATTGCTCAACGGTATTGCCGCGCATGCATTGGAACTGGACGATACCGGCGGCTGCGATCATTCAGGCGCGGTGGTTATTCCCGCGCTACTGGCGGTATTGCCGCTTTGCGCGCAGCCGGTCAGCGGCCAGGATTTTATCCGCGCTACCGTCATTGGCTATGACATTGCGCGGCGGGTTTTGGAGGCCTGCGGCGGATATTCCGCCCACAATGGCGCGGGTTGGCATTCGACCTCCACCTGCGGTGTGTTCGGCGCGGCCGCGGCGGCGGCCGCTCTGCTCAATCTGGACGAAATTCAGACCTGCTCCGCGTTGGGCATCGCCGGCAGTTTTAGCGGCGGGCTGTGGGCGTTTATCCATGATGGCTCACAGAGTAAAAAACTCCATGCCGGCCGCGCCGCGGAAGGGGGCGTGCTGGCGGTCCTGTGCGCCATGAAGGGTATTAGCGGGCCGGGGATGCTGTTTGAACCTCGCTGGGGCGGTTTTCTGGCGACCTTTGCCGGTGACGGCGCGGCCCCGGCGGCATTAACCGAGCGGCTGGGGCAGATATGGAAACTGGAACGATGTTCGATAAAACCCTATGCCTCCTGTCGCGGTACCCATGCGGCGGTTGATGCCGCCGGGCTGTTGTTTGACCGGCTGGGTGTCGGTGTTGACGAGATCGCTAAAATTGAGGTTCGGCTGTGTCCGTTTCTGAATGACATGTGTGGCAATGCCGCGATCCAAACCCTAGCGGATGCCCAAATGAGCCTGCCTTATGCGGTGGCGGCCCGGCTGGTATTCGGTCATGCCGGATTGGACGCTTATGACGAGCCGAAGCGCCGGGATACCGGGCTGTTGTCCATGATGTCGCGCATTGAACTGTTGGTGGATCCCGCACTGAATGCCGACGGCGAGCCGGAAATCACCTTACAAACCCGCGCGGGCGATCGTCTGTCGCTGCGGGTGGAGGTGGCGCTCGGCAATCCGGCCAATCCGCTGGGCGATCGGCAACTGCGGGATAAATTTTTATCCTTGGCGGCGCGGGCGCTGCCGGCTACCCAGGCGCAAGAGCTGTGGGCTCGCGGTATGGCCTTGGAGACGTTGGCGGACCTGCACGTTTTGGCCCGGTTGTTGGTTCCGCGGCCGAGGGAGTTTATCTAGGCGCGTTTCTTTATCCCACATCATTATGCTACACCCTAAATACAGACCATAAATGGAGAAGCCGTACATGCAAACACAAACCCTCATTTTCCCGGCGCAAATATTGCGCGGGCCAGGCGCGCTGTCTCGTCTAGGCGAGGTTTGCCGGCGCTTGGGCCAACGCGCGCTCGTGATTGGCGGCCATCGGGCGTTAGCGTCAATAGGTGACATGGTAAAGCGCCAATTAGCCAACGGGCCGGTTACGCTGGTGGGAAGCGAATGGTTTGGTGGCGAATGCAGCGACACCCAGATCCGGCGTCTAACGCAGCGGGTGCTGGAACAGCAGATCGACCTGATTATTGGCGTCGGCGGCGGCAAAGCGTTGGATACCTGTAAGGCGGTGGGTATCGCCGCCCGCGTGCCCGTGGTGACGGTGCCGACTATTGCCGCGACCTGCGCCGCGGTCACCCCGTTAAGTATCCGTTATCATGATGACGGCCGCTTTCGCGATCTTTATCCGTTGGCGCAGGCGCCGGCGGCGGTGTTGATCGACAGTGATGTCCTGGCGCGGGCGCCGCTGCGCTGGCTGGCGGCCGGGCTTGGCGATACGTTGGCGAAGTGGTACGAATTTCGTGCCATCAGCCACCAAAACGACGCGCTGGTGGGGATCGCCCGGTCTTCTCAAGCCAATAGCCTGATTTGCTATGATGTGATCGTCACCTATGGCGCGGCGGCCTGCCAGGCGGTGCGCGAGGCCAAAGCCAGTCCGGCGCTGGACCAGGTGTTGGATGCCATTTTCACCTTTGCCGGACTGACGTCGCTGATGAGCAACGGTGCCCATGCCGCCGCCGCGCACGCTATCTATGAAGGTTTTACCGTTTGCGATAAGACCTGTAATTTTGGCCACGGCCTGCTGGTGGGTTTCGGTAATCTATGTCTGCTGGCGCTCGAAAACCGTTCCGACGCTGAAATGCTGGAAGCGCTGGCGTTGGCAAAAGCCTGCTCGGTACCGCTGCGGTTAAGCGACATTGCGCCATTGGACGCTGCGGAACTGGAGGATATCATCACCGCCGCGATACAGGCGCCGGACATGGACAATATGCCGGCCACCATTACCGCGGCCAGCCTGCGTGCGGCGATAACCCGGGTGGAAACACTGGCCGGAAGGTTATGACACCGGCACGGCGCACCGGCCTGAAAAGATCCGGGCCGCCTGTCGTGTTACCGTCCCGTTCAGGCGGGGCGGGTTTTGGTCTGTCGGGTAGCGCCCCAGCATAACAGCGAGCCAGCGGTCACCATCGCCACGCCGAGCCAAAAAGAGAGCGTTAACTGTGTATGTAATACCAGACCCGCCACCAGCGATGATAGCACCGGGGTGAAATAGGACGCGGTGGCCAGCAGCATTAAATTGCCGCGCATGATGCCGCTGTTCCACGCCGCATAGGCCACCGCCGAGGCGGCGCCCGCCAATAGAAAACGGACGGTTACCGGGAAATCCACCTGCATACCCGGCTCATGGCTAAAGGCATATTGCACCCACAACGCTACCGCCGTCAGGATAAAAAACAGCGTAACGCCGTCTTTTCCACGCGCCCAGCGTTTGGTGATATTACAATAGACCGCCCAAATAATTGCCCCGCAAAACGCCAGCCCATAACTGAGCGGGTTGGTTAAAATATTATGTCCTATACGCTGCAGCGACCAGCCTCCTTCGCCCCCCATGATCCAGCCAATGCCGAACAGGCACAGCAGCAGGCCCGGCACAATCCAACCATTGGCCTTTTCCCCGTTGAACGCCACGGCCAGTAAAATGGTAAAACTAGGCCAGAGATAATTCACCATGCCGATCTCTATCGCCTGCGGGCGATCGTTGGCGTAGCCTAGCGCCAACGATAAAAAAATCTCATAACTGGCGAACAGAATACCGCCGCAGATTAAATAGGCGCGCGGAAAGGAGCGCAGCGAAGGAAAACCAACCAATACCAGCAGAATCACCGCGCTGACACTATAAATGGTGGCGGCTCCGCCAATGGGTCCCAACGATTCACTGACGCTGCGCATCAATCCTACCGTGCTGCTCCACAGCAAAATAGCTAACAGGCCCAGCATGGTCGCCTTACCCTGGGGTGACACTGAAAACATTTCGCTACCTCTTGCACACTGTAACATCCCCGTCGTTCGTCACCCGGAACTTAGGGGACGTGGGACGGCTCACCGAAGGGCTTTGCCAACGTTTTTTTGATGCATTATTTATACGGTTATATACCGCAGTGGGCAATCATTTGATTTACGTAGGCTATATGGCGGCGACGTTGCTCTGGATATCAGTGGCAAAACGTCCGGGTGACGTGTGGCGGGATGCAAGGGAAGAGGCGAGTCGGGGAGGGGGGCGGATCAAAAAAAAACAGCCCGGCGAGTAGGACCCAGCCGGGTTTGTAAATTAATGAAAATTTTTGTATAACTTTACCTGCACATTATTCTGCAGTGTTAACGTGGTTGGTGTTGCCCTGGCTTACTGGGTAAGTATGGGAGTAGGTTTGATAGTCACCACCGGCGGCCATTGATACTGCTGGAACTAACATGGCTGCGATCAGGCTCAGAGCTGCGATTGTCTTTTTCATAATTGATATCCTAGTGTGTGCGTGTGAAAGCATTTGCTTTCGATGGGATAATAATAACGCTCATTAATAAAATAGGATACCGAATAATTTTGTCGATATGTTTCAGTAAATTTGAATGATAAACTAAGTTATTGGCTTTTCGATGTTTTTTTGTGGATTATGACCGGAATTTATTTTCATAATGTGCATGTCAGCAAAAAGCAGCGGCGTTGCCGACTCCTCAAGCGCATAACGCAACGCGCAAGTCCAACGCTTAATGCGCCGCTACGTTAAACGTTCGCCGCGCCGCGCCGGCTGGGCGGTTATGGGTTATGACCCGCGCCATTCTTCCGCGCCATGGTGTGCAAGCAGCGCCGCCACGGCGCTTTGGTCTTTTTGCGTCGCCGGATTGTAGACGACCAGACTCAACTGAGGTTTTTCAGCCACCGCAAACGTGGAATACTCCAGGGCAATCAGGCCTGCCGCCGAATGTTGAATGTACTTGGTTCCTTCGCCATGAGGGGTGACGGCATGTTCCTGCCATAATGCCGTGAACGCCGGTGACGACTGGGTCAATTCCGCCACCAGGCTTTGCGCGCGCGCGGTAACGCCGGTTCTGGCGGTTTCGGCGCGAAACGTTGCCACCACCAGTCGCGCCACGTCTTCCCAGTTCGGCATCGGAGCCTGGGTTTGCGGTTGGCTAAAGATCAGATGCAGGATGTTGCGCCGTGCGGGCGACAGCGCCGCGTAATCGGTCAGTACGACGGCGGCGGCCCGATTCCAGGCCACCACATCCCATTCGGCCGTCTTCACAAAAGCCGGACTGTACTCCAGTGCATCCAGTACACGCTGCAGCTGCGGCGTCACGTCCCGGGTTCCCTGATAATGAATCCGGGGGGGCCGGTTTTGCGCCAAAATAAACAGATGCTCGCGTTCCGCTTCCGTCAGGGCCAGCGCCTGGGCCAGCCGCTCAAGAACCTCGGTCGAAGGCGCACCCTCTCGGCCCTGCTCAAGCCATGTATACCATGTGGTGCTAACGTTGGCGCGTTGCGCCACTTCCTCGCGCCGTAGGCCGGGCGTGCGCCTTCTGGTCATTGAATAACCCAAGCGGGCCGGATCAAGCCTGGTGCGGCGATCCTTAAGATAGTCGCCCAGCGGATTATTATCCTGCGTTATCGCCATGGTGGTTTGCCTGTTAGTGTTTATACCAGTATAACGTCACGTCTTTTGGACGACTCGTTAAGCCTATAGCATATTCTTTCAGTCCATTGAAGAGGATATGCACATGCGAGTTTTTGTCACTGGGGCGACGGGATTTATCGGATCGGCCATCGTGAGGGAATTGCTTGGCGCGGGCCACCAGGTGGTCGGCTTGGCCCGTACGCAGGATGCCGCCGTGGCCCTCAGGGCCGCCGGGGCAGAGGTGTTACCCGGCTCGCTAGAGGATGTGGCCAGTCTGAAACAGGGCGCCGAGGGAGCGGACGGCGTGATCCACACCGCGTTCAACCACGATATTTTTGCCAATGCTGCCGGACAGGATTTTTTTTCCGCGTTTCTGGGCGCCTGCGAAACCGATCGCCGCGCCATTGACGCGATGGGGACGGCGCTCGTCGGCTCCGATCGGCCTTTGGTTATCGCTTCCGGTACCGCGCTGCTGGCGCCTAATCGTTTGGGCATCGAGAATGACGGCCCCGATCCCGCGATAACCGCGCCGTTGCGCAACCTGTCGGAGTCGCTGGCGCTATCCCTGGCGGCCCGCGGCGTGCGCGCGTCGGTGCTAAGATTGCCACCGTCGGTCCATGGTGACGGCGATCGTCACGGCTTCGTTCCTCGCCTGATTTATTTAGCCCAGGAAAAGGGGATATCGGGCTACGTGGATCAGGGTGACAACCGTTGGCCCGCCGTGCATCGATTGGATGCGGCGCTGTTGTTCAGGCTGGCGCTGGAGCGTGCGCCGGCCGGGACCATACTGCACGGGACCGGCGAGCAAGGGGTGCCGATGCGCGACATTGCCAGCGCCATCGGCCGGTTGCTCAGTATCCCGGTGGCCTCGGTGCCCGGCGGCGCGGCGCAAGAACATTTCGGCTGGCTGGCAAACTTTGTCGGGCTGGATAATCCCACGTCCAGCGACCTGACCCGGCGGCGGATGGGGTGGTGTCCGGCGCAATGTGGCCTGATCCGGGACCTGGAACAGGGCGGCTATCTCGCCGCCGTGAAGCGCTAAGCTTTTTGCCTTGATGATCACAATATCATGCCGCCGAATAAAAATCCCAGCAGAACGGAAAACGTCACGCCGATGGTGCCGGGGATAAAAAACGGATGATTAAATACCATGCGCCCGATGCGTGTGGTGCCGGTATCGTCCATCTGTACCGCCGCGACCAGGGTAGGGTAGGTGGGCAGGATAAACAGCCCCGACACCGCGGCAAAGGACGCCACTGCGGTAAGCGGGGTGACGTTCAGCGCCAGCGCCATAGGCATCAAGGCTTTGGCCGTGGCCGCCTGTGAGTAGAGCAGGGCGGAACAGAAAAAGAAAATCACCGCCAGCAGCCAAGGGTGATGTTGGATCACGCCGCCGGCCGTTTCCTTGATCCAGGGAAGGTTCGCCTGCACAAAAGTATCACCCAGCCAGGCCACGCCCAGGATACAAATACAGGCGCTCATGCCGGCTTTAAAGGTGCTTGAAGTGAGTACGGCATCGGTGCTGGCGGAGCAAAGCAGGGTGGTCAACGTCGCGACGCTCAGCATAATGATTAAAATCGCGCTGGTGGTGGTCATGAGCGGAGTCACGACCAGCCCCAGCCCCGGACTATTGATGATGGCGTAGACCACGACGCTTAACACGCCGGCCAGAAACAATAAAACGGACAGTTTAGCCCGTGGCTGTAGGGTAATGATCTGGTCGCCGCGCAGCGCAACCAGTCCATCTTCCAGACGTTTTAAATAAACCGGGTCGGTGGATAGCTTCGAATTAAACAATTTGCTGACCAGTATCGACATCAGCACTACACCGCAAAAAGTGGAAGGAATCAGTACCATCAGTAGATGAAGATAATTCACCCCACGTGGTTCCATGACCGACGCCATATACACGACCGCCGCTGAAATAGGCGATGCGGTAATGGCGATTTGCGCCGAAACCACCGCGGTGGACAGCGGTCGACACGGCTTGATGCCTTGTTCTTTAGCCACTTCGGCAATCACGGGCAGCGCGGAAAGGGAAATATTGCCGGTGCCGGCAAAAATGGTCAAAAAATAGGTCACTATGGGCGCGAGGATCGTGATATGGCGCGGATTTTTCCGCAAAATCTTTTCAGTTTGCTGTACTAGGTAGTCCATACCGCCGGCGACCTGCATCACGGCAATCGCCGCGATAACCGCCATGATGATTGAAATAACGTCAAAGGGAATACTGCCCGGATGCACACCGATGATCGCCAGCGCCAGTACTCCGATACCTCCGGCAAAACCGATGCCGATGCCGCCTAATCGCGCGCCGAGAAAGATGGCGAGCAGTACGATGATAAGCTCGAGGATTAACATAAAATGACCCCGTTTGACATAATAAATCTCCTTGGGAAAATCGGTTGCAAAAATGTCAATCCCCGGTGAGCTGGTGCGTAAAATATTGCCTATTGGCCAAATACCAACCATATCCACCGTAAATTGAGATATTGGCCTAATCATATGCTGGTTATGTGGCAATACTGACTGTGAGATCACTATACGGCCGCGCCATATTGAAACGATTCGATATCTGCGTTTGCGCTCACAATTATCCAGCAATGAAGTCAGCCAACCCCAATCGGGGCCGAGGGGGGCGGGAAAGCGGGAGGTCTTGGTTGGGAAGAACGGCCGATCGTCGTTAAATCAGCGGGGGGTGCTTGCGACTATCGCCATAAACAGTTCGCGCAGCGGATCGGCCCGTGCGGAATGCCATACCATCCCCACGTCCCATTGGCTATAAGGGCCCTGGAGCGGAATCATATCGACCCCGACCGGGGCAATATGCATTGCGCTTGCCGGCACGATAGCAACGCCTACGTCCGCGGCAACCAGCGCCAGCAGGGTTTGCATATCCTTGGTCTGCTGCACAATATCCGGGGTGGCATGATTCACCGCCAGAAACTGTTCGACCTGTCGGAACAGGCCTGGCCCATTGTCGGGCAACAGCTGAATCAACGGCAGTGAATCAAAAATCCGGTAATCCCGGCTATCCGTCAACCGGCGCATCAGCGCCGAACGGCTTTTGACCGCCAGCACCAGCGTTTCATGCACCAGTTTTTGACCGGTCAAGGGAGGGGCTGCCGGCAGGCGCATAAACGCCAGCTGTAGCTGGCCGGATAGAAGCAGCGCGGCTTGTTGCGATGACGAAATATCTTCGAGACTTACCACGACGTCCGGGTAGGCAATACGAAAGCGGGCCACCAGCGCGGGCAGGATAGCGATCCCCGAGATGCCAAAGCCGATGTTAAGTTTCCCGGTGGTCCCCTTCGCCACGTCGCGTGCATAGTCGCGCAGCGCGGTCGTTTGCGCTATCACCTCGCGGGCTTTCTCCAGCAGCAACTCCCCAGGATGAGTCAGCTGCGCGCCGTGTCTACCCCGGGTAAACAGCGTTAATCCCAAGGTGTTTTCCAGCGTCTTGATCTGTTTTGTCAGCGCGGGTTGGGTAATGAATAGCCGCTGCGCCGCCGTGCGATAGCTGCGCGTTTCGGCCAATAAGATAAATGCCCGCAATAAACGAGTTTCCATTCCATTTAGTTATCGATAGCAGAATTTAAGTGATTATATTTCGATCGCTTTTCGGTATCTACTGCTTTCGTACCATAACCCGCCTCACTGTGATAACCCCCACCTTTATGCTGGGCGCTAACAGTGCTTAATCCGGAGCTGACGATGCCAAAACAACATTTTATTTTTTTGCTAAAGGGCGAGGTGGTGACACCACAATCCCTAGGTGATCCGGACGCCGGCGCCATTATCCGCGCGGTGTTATTGCAGGGTTTTTATCTTTCGCGTATTCATATCATGGCCGTTGACGGTCGAGAGGCCTTGCGCAAATTCCAACGGATGACCGAATTTTATGCTGAGGAAACCAAAGCGGAGGTAATATTGTCGTCATGATATTTTTGCTGAGCGGGTGGGAGTAATGAGCGAGCATTTTAACGGGAAATACGAAGTTGAGCTTAAGTTTGCCATTTCAAGCACGGTTAATCTAAAGCAAAGGCTTGGCGACCGTCGTGCGGAAATTTTTCTCCTCGAAAATCAAGAGCGGGACTGCTATTTTGAGCTTGAGGACAAAAAACTTGAAAATGCTGGCCTAAGCATGGTGTTACGCCTTATGCAACCCTCTAATCTCAAACTCTGGATTATCAAAGGTCCAGGAAAAGACAGATGCGAAGCGGTCAAGGTAGAGTCAATCAGCAAAACCAAAAATATGCTCAATACCTTGGGTTATAACATTGCTTTTGAGCTGCTAAAAACACGCAGTATTTATTTTGTAGGGCAATTCCACATTACGCTGGATCATATTGAAGGGCTTGGCGATTATGCGGAAATCGCCGTGATGACCGATGATAATACCCAGCTTGAGGCACTGCGCGAACAGTGCCTGGATTGCGCGGAAATGCTGGGCTTGTCCGCGTCGGATATTGAACCGCGTTCGTATCGACGGCTGTTGGGACATTAACCATAACCGGGGATAATGCCTCCGGGGATGCTAATGTTGGGGGCGATTCCACGGCATCTTGGCCAGCAGGGTGGCCATGCCGCAATAGCCGCTGACGCCGGCAAACAGCAAACCCGCGCCCACCAGGCCGGACAGCAAAAACCAGCCCGGAGTGGCAATATAGCCCAGGATCACGCCAATCAGCACCAGCGACCCCGCCGCCACCTGCACCTGTCGCATCATGGGAAGCGGCTGGCTGCGGTCGGTTACCACCGCCAAGCCCTGTTGTTTCCACGCATTAATACCTCCCTCCATCAGGCAGACGATCGCCGGTGCCGCCATGCTGGCCAGCTTTTCGGCGTTTTGCGCGGAACGGACGCCGGACTGGCAGTGAAAAATCACGGTATCCTGCGCGCTCAGTTTGCCCACGTCCGCGCCATGGTCCAGCGCCGACAGGGGAAGTAGCTTTGCCGTGGCGATATGTTCCCGCGCATAGTCCGCGGGTTCGCGAATGTCGAACAGGATCGCCCCCTGGCTGACGAGCTCACTGGCATCGCCAGGTGAAATGTGTTTAAACGTCATATCAGTCCTTCCTTACGCATGTTGGCAATATGCTGGGGGCAACAATGGGCCTAGGGATCCGTTTGTGATATTGGTATGCTTCGCCCTTCCCCGTTAAGGAGTTTACCATGAATAAACCCGCTATTATGATTGCCGCCGCGCTGTTTGTCCTCAACGGATGCGCCACCCCGCCGGTGACCTCCGACAACCCGACGCCAATACCGCCGGAACGCCTGGCGGGTTTTCAAACGAATATCAGCCAAGGGGCGACGATCGTGGTTAATCGCTACAGCGGGTTTCTTTCCGGCGCCGGATGCTTGGTATCCGTGTTGATTGACGGTAAAACCGCCGCGCGCATTGACGCTGGTGAAACCGGGACATTTATTGTCAATCCGGGGCACCATATGATCGCCGTATCGGGCGATCCGTCGCGCGCGGCTCATTGCGCTGGGCTACCGGTATCGCCGCCAGCCCAGTCTGCCACGGTACTAAAAACCGGCCAGATCCAGAAGTTCAGAATTTCAGGGGGAGAAAAAACCGCTTTGGATATCAGGCCGACCGGTCTCTAGCTCAACGGCTAAAAGACGATAACCCATGGCGGGGCTGCGTAATCCCATGGGGAACCTGAATCAGGGATGGCCCGGCGGGAGGTCGGGGGCGCCCTTTAAGGGTAATTGGACCGTGGGCTTACCACATAACAATTATGTTTTTTACGTTTGGCATCATAAAGCGCCGGACCGGCGTTGCGCACAGAACAATCCTGGATACGCTGCGGATAAATTTCCGGTACGTACCCGAGTACGTTGAGTTGATGAGGCAGCAGAATGGAAATAGAGGTCTTCAGGGCAGATTACGGTAATCGTGAGCATGCGGAACAGATTGTGGAACTGCTGGATCATTATGCCCGTGATCCCATGGGCGGGGCGGCGCCGCTAAGCGACTATGCGCGTGGCCACCTCGTGGCGCAATTGGCCCAGCGGCCCGATGCGCTAACGCTGCTCGCCAGGGTGGACGGGCAGTATGCGGGTCTAGCCAACTGCTTTACCGGCTTCTCCACCTTTGCCGCCCGGCCGTTAATGAACATCCATGATATTGCGGTATTGCCGGCATTTCGCGGCCTGGGCGTTAGCCAGCGATTGCTGGCGGCGGTTGAGGCGCAAGCCCGCGCGCGGCAATGTTGCAAAATAACCCTGGAAGTATTGGAAGGGAACGCGGTGGCTCAGGCCAGCTACCGCAAATTTGGTTTTGCCGGTTATGAATTACAGCCGGAAGCAGGGCGCGCGCTGTTCTGGCAGAAAAAGCTGTAACGCTATCAATAGGCCGCCTGGCGGCGGCCTTAAAATGTATTTTAATAAAAGAGTAGATGGACCGCGAGCGCGATCAACAGCCAGAACAGTAGACTAAAGGCAAATACGCCGATCCAGGCGGCTCGCTTGGTGATTTGCATAATATATCCGGAACTGAAAATCATGCACCAAAATAGCGATAATAATCATATTTTTCAATTTTTATATTGATGATTTCTATTGAAATAGCGCTTTGCATGGAAGAGATAATTAAAAAATATATAATTATTAGCAAGATAGTAATTAATTTATCTTATTAAGAGTTTGAATATATTTTGTGTTTAAAGATTTAAAAAATTATTTATTTCATTTGTATTGTCCTAAGTCAAATTTAATTTTAAAGATCGTGTAAGTTTACTTTTCAAAAAAATAACGTTTTATACCGCCGACGAATTTGACTTAAAATAGCTATTTCTTGAATAAAGGGTATTAAAAATTACCGCTCAAGCGGAATCTTGATCGAAAATGGCTATTGAATCCGCATGAGCGCCCGAATGTCGATGTCGTCGGTTTTTCGGGCGCGATTATGTGTTTGATTACCGGCGGTAGCGCGCCAAAATAAGTGCGACAGCGGCCAGGGAGGTGAGGGACACCGCATACAAGGACACGGATGCACGCCATTGCGTCGCCAACCCGGCGGTAATGGCGGTGGCGATGGCTGAGCTGATGACCTGCCAGCGCCATGCTTTAGCACTGGCCCCCGCAATGTGTTCTGCCGGGAAATAGGCCAGGATGCCGAAAGTGCCTAAGGCAAACACCACATTCGAGGCCAGGTGCGCGACGAATATCAGTCCCAACGCCGCGGCTTGTTGTTCCCCCAGCAGCGGTAGTACAGCATAGGCCGCCAAAAATACGCACATACACAACAGCAAGCGTCCGTTACTTTTAGCATAACGCCGCAGCTTCTCGCCGTTGAGCAATAACGGGCCGCATAACTGCCCGAGGCTGCGGGCAAACAGCAAAGGCAAAGCCAGCCCGGTGGAGTCGTCGGGGCGGATTTGCTGTGCGATTGCCGGCAATAGCGCCATGGCCGGCGAACCGATGGCGGCCAAGGCCGGCAATAGCAACAGGCTGCGTTTTTGCAATACCGACAACCCGCGCCAGCGGATCCCTGCCGGCCTGGGCGGTGCGGCAGCCGGGCGTCGTGGGCTGGGCGGGGCCTGCTGTGCCGTGGCCGCCAGCAGTATCGCCGCCGCGACAAAACTTACTGCGTCGATGCTTAGCAGCGTCAGCGGATCAAGCACCTCAAACAACAACAGACCCAGTCCGGTCCCCAGCAGCACCTGTGAAGCAAAAATCAGGGTTTCCATGCAGGTCGCGGCCGGCAGTTCCTCAGCAGATAAGCCTTGCTTGAAGATAAGCGTCAGCGCCGGATAGGACATTCCCCCCAGAAAGGCTTCCACCGACTGCACGGCCAGCAGCGCCGGAATATTGTGATACAGCAGACCCAGCATGGGCGATAGCAGGGCGATCATGCCCAAGAGCTCAGCCATAATCAGCAAGCGTAGCGGCGGCATACGGCGACAGACATTTTCGCCCAGCAGACTGCCCAAAAAACCGGGCAATGTCGCCAGCATGTAGGCAAAGGTCAGGGTGGCCGGTGGCGCATGCCAACGCAACAACTGGCCGAACACCACCACCTGCGTCAGGCCATTACCTAAAGAAGACAAAATAAAGGCGCCGCCCAGCAGGCTCAGCCAGCGATGGTGACGCAAGGCGCGTACTAAACTTATTAGCAGAGTATTCATGAATAACGCTCTCAATAACCAACAGGAGATTGCGCATAGCCGGAGCTACACCTAACAAAAAACTGTCTATAGTGAGAAAGCGTTACATTGGGAAGCCGGGTCCTGGATGTCGGAGACGATAAAATCTAGCACGGCAGCCAGGGAGAGGGAAAGGTTTGGTTGATGGGAAACAGGGCTGCAAGCACGTCTGGCCGCAATGGTAATCTGAAAAAATGTCTTATTTATAAAGGGTTATATATAAACCGGTTGCCCAGGCTATTTAAACATTCCACAACCTGGAAAATCGAGTTCACCACCGCCCAGGCAAATATCGCCCTTGAGCAGGTGCTGATGCAATACGCCAGTTTGCGGCTGCGCAATGGCAAAGCAGTACAAGGCACGATCACCGGGCTGGAGTGGATCTCAACCCCGGCCGCTCGGTCCCACTACCGCGTCACCCTCGAATCGCGCCTGGCGCTGCTGTCCCGCAGCCGGGGGGTGCCCTGTCTATCAGCACCAGGCGGGTGGAACTGGTGCTGCGAGCGCACGGGTTTGAAGGCCCGGACATCGAGTTTCGCCTCGAACGCGCCTCAGTGCCCCTTCGGTAAACGCGAGCAGAAGCGCCGTCGGTGGCGTGGTCAGCGCAAACGTTTAGCTATTCTGAACAGCCTGCAGGAAATGCGGGCTGTTGCCGTTTTTTCGATTATCCGGTTACTTTATTTCAGTGACGAAGTTATCGCGGCTGCGGCGGACCTTCTTCAAGTTCACCAGCCAATCGCCTTCGGGCGCCCGATAACCCAGCGGCAGCATGACCACGCTGCGCAGGTGCTTCGCTTTCAAATCAAGGATCTCATCGACCGCAGCCGGGTCGAACCCTTCCATCGGCGTAGCGTCAACCTCTTCGAAAGCCGCGGCAATCAAGGCGGCGCCCAGGCCAATATAAGCTTGCCGCGCGGACGCCTGATAGTTGGCCTCGGTTCCACGTTCGGTGACGATACCCAGCAACAATTGGCGATAGTTTTCCCAATCTTCGCTTTTAACACCTCGGACGTCGTTGGTCAGGTCGAACATCATATCAACGCGATCTTTTGTGATGTCGTCCCAGGCGGCAAATACCAGCAGGTGCGAGCAGTCGGTAATCTGCGCTTGATTCCACGCCACGCTTCGAATCTTGGCGCGGATATCCGCATTGCTTACCACAAACAGCTCAAAGGGCTGCAGCCCGCTTGAGGTCGGTGCCAGCCGTACCGCTTCAAGGATACGTTCGAGCTTGTCGGCCGGCACGCTTTTCGCTGCATCGTACTTCTTGGTCGCATAGCGCCATGCCAGCCTGTCATTTAAGGTCGTCATCTTGTGCTCCTTAAGTCTATGTGTGAACGCAGGGATCGGGTCCCTCCGGGGGGTAGCTTCGGCCGGCGCAATCTCCGACGTAACGGCGAGCCGGCTATATACTAGCCGCACTGTAGCACGGGAAAAATCGAGGCTAGTGCAGAATAATGCTGCCGTTCATATCGCCACCGTTTGGACGGGCCACACTTGATTCGGAGCCTTCTCGTGGGGCTTTTATAATGATCATGCTGTATGGCAGGATGTATACCGTTCTAGGGGCCGTTTATTCCTGGATATTTAATCGACGATAAATAGTTTAGCGCCAATTGTCGTAGAGGAGCGATGGGCCTCAGCATTGTCTGCAACCTGATAGCTAAACCCTGGCGTCAGTGTGAAAATCCGCCCATCATCAAGTTCTGTATAGAGTTCACCTTCAAGGCAGTAAAGGATATGTCCCTTAGAACACCAATGGTCAGCTAAATAACCCGGTGAATACTCGACAATTCTTACACGGATATTATTGAACTTACGTGTTCTCCAAGTGGCGTATCCGTGTTCTCCCTGATGAATTTCCGGCTCTATATCTGACCAGTCGGTGATCCCGAAAGGCGTGTTTTCAATCTGCATTCTGCGGTGCCCGTGATAAATGTTGGTAATGCATTTTATAACATACGTTGAACGGAACCACATGATTCATCCTGAGTTTGTAGCCATCCCGCATAATCAAGCCAGTTATTTTTATAGAACTTCCTGCACACCGACACCAAATGCTGATATCTAAGTCTCCCATAAAACCTAGCGCAATGAGGTCTGAATTTTTATCTCTTCAGAACGTGGCGGGAAGTCAGGGAGATTACTGAAAAATGATTGAATGCATATAACCGGGAATGGTCCCATGAGCCATTGGTGGTATCGATATCGATAGCGGCCCGGAAGCTGCCGGTATAATCCTGATTGGGTAAAGCATTCATGGCCGTGCCAATAAATCCGGTTGACTCCGGCACCACCATTTTCCGGCGATTATTCTGCTATGCCGTTATGCCACTTTGCTCACTCTATATTGACTAACTTTTAGATAATAGCATTGAAATTTTTTGTTTAAATGTAAACAAGGGTTTTCGATCAATATTCTACTTATATATGCCAGGGGGGTTACGACTAAAATAGAAGTGAACATATTAATGTATGGTGAGTTAGGTATAAATGAGCTCATAAGTTGTTGCACAGGAAATGCCCAAATATATACTCCGTAAGAGATATCGAACTTTAGGGCTATTTTTTTAAGTAATGGCAATGAGGCAATATATAAAGAAAACATTGCCACACCGGCAGAGAAGAAAAATACCCTGTTGGAATAGTTGCTTGATATAAAGTATGAAATGAAAAATAATATGCTAATCCCCGCAATAGCATTTATGTGTAATTTGTCTTTAAGCAGAGAGAATAAACAACCCATGGCGAAAAGTGGATATAAAAATAATGAGTTAAGATCGTCATAAGCGGCAAATGTCATGGGCGAAAATTTAACAAAAGGGCTTAGGATAACGATGATGGTAATGGATAACATAAAGTAATTTTTATACTTACCGAAAATCAAAGAAACAATATATACCATTGCCAAATATATATATGCTTTAATCTCGACTGGTATTGACCATAATGAGCCGTTTACTGCTATTTTATAATTGTTGTCAGTAAATACACCAGGAAGATTATATTGTATTACGAGGGTTAATGGTTTTAAAATATATCCAAATAATTCAGGATTAGAGAAATACTGTTTTACAGAATAACTGCTTATCAACGGGCCGAAAAAAAATGCAGTTAAAAAGAGTACAAAAAATAACGGTGGGACTATTCGTAAAAATCTAGACGCAGCGAACAATAAAATATTTTTACGTTTGATTAAACTGTTCATAACTAGCATTCCGCTAATCAAAAAGAATATTTTTACGCAAATGCTCCCCAGCATTAAGTAGTAGTTGTTTGTTAACCTATACACCGGATCAACTAAGCCTGCTACAGGTGATAGTGTGAAAGCGTGGGAACAGATGACTAAATAAGCACATAGCAACCTAACGAGATCGAGATTGTTATCGTCTAAGTATTCAGAAATACTAGTATTTTTCATTGGAATCTTAGTTGTTGATCATAGGTATGATGTGATATGGCGGGCATTATAACGCATTGAGACAATCTGCATACCCCTGCTAGATAAAGTGTGATGGAGAAAATATAATTTTGGTTAAGGAAGAATATTGTATCGAAGGGGCTTAATCGGGCGCGATTTTGAATAATTTCTTCTGATGATCAATGTAAAGCTCTCATGTGTTTTATGCACACAAAGAGCATATAATTATTCCTGACGCGGCTTTTTCCATCTTTATCCTCTTGATAACTAGGGGGGTAAAATAAAGTGATCTTCGATGAAATTTATTCAACTCATTGTAATTAATAAATTAAACGCGGAATTTAAAAACGGTCGTTTGTTTCGTCATGGGCGAGATCTAAGAATTTGGCGGTGTTGGGTATAGCAACCGCTACACAGGTCATGGCCGGTTATCCAACGCCGAGCGATGTGTCGGGTGAGCGTCGCGACTAGGGCGCTCAGTCCGAGATAAACGCGCCGAATACTGGCAAATCAAGGTCAGCCAGCAAAAGTTGTTATTTGGAAGTATGCATAATGGCTTCATATGCAATGATAGAAAAGAGGGTTCTCGCGAATACCATCGGATGGGGCGGGGTGACACCCCGCAACCCCGGAGAGCAATTTATTATTGCTCCTCCTCCAGATGATCAGAGAATAAGCATCGGCTAGTTATGGGATGATGCGAATGGATTGGTAATCCCCCCGCAAAACTGGGGTACTCATGAGTAGAATTTTCTCGTAACATGAATCGAGGAGATTCGGAT
>JAATGH010000157.1 GCA_015654745.1 Enterobacterales bacterium | reverse complement strand
GACCGTAGTAGAGCCCTGTTCCAACGGACTGGGCAGTGATGCGTTCGCGATGGTGTGGGACGGCAACCGTCTGCATGGGCTAAACGCCTCTGGGCCGTCCCCCGCAAGTTGGGATTTGGCGCGTTTTCACCGGCGCTATGGCGCGGATGGACATGGACTCGCCCGACGACCGGAACGCGGATGGGATTCAGTCACCGTACCAGGCGCGGTAGCGGACTGGGCGACGCTGCACCAACGTTTCGGTCGACTCCCTTTTGAACGGCTGTTACAAACCGCGATTGAGGTGGCCGAGCGCGGCGTCACCATTGCGCCCATTATTGCCGGGAAATGGCAGGCGGCGGTCGACATCCTGGCCGGCCAACCGGGCTTTGCCGACGCTTTTATGCCCGGCGGGCGGGCACCGCGTATCGGCGAAAAGTTTGTCTTTCGCGGCGCGGCGCGCACGCTACGCCTGTTGGCCCGCGAGGGGGGCCGCGCATTTTATGAAGGTGAAATCGCCGAAAAAATCGTGGCCTGGTCCCAGGCCGGCGGCGGCGGTCTGACTTTGGCTGACCTGGCGGCTTACCAGCCGGAATGGGTCGCTCCCATCACTCAAGATTATCGCGGTTACCAAGTACACGAAATGCCGCCCAACGGGCAGGGCATCGCCGCATTGATGGTCTTGGGGATACTAGAACATTTTGACCTGGGCGCACTGCCGCTCGATGGCGCCGAAACCCAACATTTGCAAATCGAAGCGATGAAGCTGGCGTTTGCCGATGTCTATCGCTACGTGGCCGATCCGTCGAGTATGGATATAACGCCGTCACACATGCTCGATCCCGCCTATTTACTTAGCCGCTCGCGCCTTATCGACCGCCGCAAAGCGGCGGATCCGCAGCCGGGCATGCCCGCCAGCGGTGGTACCGTCTATCTGACCACCGCCGATGAACAGGGCATGATGGTCTCCTTTATTCAATCCAACTACATGGGTTTTGGCTCCGGGGTAGTCGTACCCGGCTACGGTATCAGCCTGCAAAATCGTGGTGCGGGATTCTCCAGCGATCCGCGCTCGGTTAACGTGGTGGCCCCCGGCAAACGGCCGTTCCAAACCATTATTCCGGCGTTTTTAACCAAAAATGGTCAGGCGCAGATGAGCTTCGGCGTCATGGGCGGCGATATGCAGCCGCAAGGCCATCTGCAAACCCTGGTGAGAATGCTGGATTATCACCAGCAACCTCAGGCCGCGTGCGATGCTCCGCGCTGGAAGGTCAACCGGGATTTCACCCTGGACCTGGAAGCCACCCTCGCTCCCCAGGTAGTGGATCGGCTGCGCGCCATGGGGCACCGGCTAAAATCCGTTAAGGATCCCTATATGGATTTCGGCTCGGGTCAGTTTATCTGGCGTTTATCGCCGGATCGCGACCACGGCTACGTCGCCGCCAGCGACAGCCGCCGCGACGGCCAGGCGGTGGGATTTTAACGCGATATCCGCCGATGGCGGGCTGGATAAATAATTATGGAATAGGTTTATTTATTAGGCAGATACTGGTAACAATGGTTGCGTTCGTGATAACCAGATTAACCGAAAGGAAATTGGGAAATGAGTTATAAGGTGCGCATGAAGAGACAATCTTGTTCGCTGGCGCTGTTAGCGCTTGCCATTAGCGGCACGGTATCGGCCAAAACCCTGGTGTTCTGCTCGGAGGGTTCGCCGGAAAATTTCAATCCCCAGCTTTATACCTCGGGCACCAGCGTTGATGCCAGCGCCGTGCCGATCTATAACCGCTTGGTGGATTTTAAGGTCGGCACCACCGAACTCCAGCCCAGCCTGGCCGAAAGCTGGGATATCAGTCCGGATGGCAAGGTCTATACCTTTCATTTGCGTCAAGGTGTTAAATTCCAGGAAAATAAATTTTTCAAACCTTCCCGGACGTTTAATGCAGATGACGTGATATTCTCTTTTATGCGGCAAAAAGACGTCAATAATCCCTACCACAACGTATCCCGCGGTATCTATGCCAATTTTGACAGCCTGGAGCTCGGCACGTTGATCGAGTCCATCGACAAGCTCGACGAACATACGGTGCGCTTTACCCTCTCCCGCCCCGAAGCGCCCTTCCTGGCGGATTTGGGCTGGTATTTCGCCTCAATCCTTTCGAGCGAGTACGCGGACGCCATGCTCAAGGCCGGCACGCCGGAACGGGTGGACATGGCGCCTATCGGCACCGGCCCCTTTGAACTGACGCAATACCAAAAAGATTCGCGTATTCTTTTTAGCGCCTTCCCCGATTATTGGCAAGGCAAGGCCAAGCTGGACCGGCTGATTTTCGCGATTACGCCCGATGCATCGGTGCGTTACGCCAAGCTGGAAAAAAACGAATGCCAGGTTATGCCCTTCCCTAACCCGGCGGATCTGCCCCGGATGCGCGAAAATCACGATATCACGCTAATGCAAAAGGCCGGTCTGAATACCGGTTTCCTGGCGTTTAATACGCAAAAACCCCCGCTGGACAATGTTAAAGTTCGTCAGGCGTTGACGATGGCGATCAATAAACCGGCCATCATCGACGCTATTTTCCAAGGCACCGGCACGGTAGCAAAAAATATACTGCCTCCCGGCGTCTGGAGCGCCAAACAAGATTTACAGGATTATCCTTACGATCCCGAACAAGCCCGCGCATTGCTTAAAGACGCGGGCTTCCCCAACGGATTGACCATCGATTTATGGGCGATGCCGGTTCAACGGCCTTATAATCCCAACGCCCGGCGCATGGCCGAAATGATTCAATCCGATTGGGCGAAAATTGGTGTGACCGCCAAGATTGTCACCTATGAATGGGGTGAGTATTTGAAGCGGGTCAGAAGCGGAGAACACCAGGCGGCGCTGATGGGCTGGACCACCGCCACCGGGGATCCGGATAACTTTTTCGGTCCGTTGTTCACCTGTACGTCGGCCCAAGGCGGTTCCAACTCAGCGAAATGGTGCTATGCCCCATTTGATAAGCTGATCGTTGAAGCGCGTAAATCCAACGACCACGCTCGGCGCGAGGCGCTTTACCAGCAGGCCCAGCAAATGATGCACGATCAGGCGCCGGCCGTAATGATTGCCCATTCGACCATTTTTGAACCGGTGCGCAACAACGTTACCGGCTACGAAATCGATCCGTTCGGCAAACATATTTTCTATCAGGTGGATATCAAGCGCTAGTCAGCCGGCTCGCCAGGTTGACGCGACGCGGACGCATCCTGTTCCAACGCCGCCGGCACTATGGGTCGCGCCCAGTCGGGTGTGGCCCTTGATGCCGACAAAGCCGACAAAGCCGACAAATCGTCCGCGGCGGGCGATGGCTCCTTGCCTTGCGCCAGCACCAGCGTTGGATCCGGGATATTTTCGCCCGCAACCGCATCGGTGCTGTTATCAAACACCTATAAATGGACCCGCGCCGGCGGCAGGACGGTTATTTTATCACGGCGCAGGCAATGCGATCGCCCGCGCCGCCAATGGGCTGGGTCTGGTAATCATCCGGATTGGCATGAATGACCACCGATGCCCCGTCGCCATCGAGCAACGCCGGGCGTCCGGTGCCAGGATAGACCGAGACCAAGGTTGAATAGAGTTCGGCGTAGACCTTGCCATCGGCTCCGGCATAAACGTTGGTCAAGTCGCCCTGATCGTTAGCATTGGCGTTTAACAGACCATGTACCACCGGCATAGCGGCATGGACATGGCCGCCGGCATCCTTGAATTTCCCCTTAGCGTCACATATGCCCTTTTCATGGAAATGAACCGCATGCCATCCCTCATGCAGGCCGGTGGCTTCCAGGCGCAAAATCACCCCTTTCGCCGCTTCGGTGAGGGTGATTTTGCCCACATCCTTGCCATCGGGCCCGATCACATTACTGGTACGTACCACCGGCTGGGCCTGAGCCATATTGGCGGTCAACACCACCGCTAAACAAAATAATGTTCGCCGCATGAATCTCTCCTATCAATCTTGGCTGAATCACATATCGTCCTGTTATTGCCCGCGTCGCGTAGCGCGCGCCTCACCGGACGCTAAAGTAAAAACACGCCCGCTAAGGCGTCACGCTAATAATAGACCGGGTTGGATAGAGTTGGTGGATCTTTTATTTACGACCGGAGCTATCCGGGTCAATCGGGCAACCCATTGTCGTCCAAGAAGGGTATACGGCCGGCGCTGGTTAAACAGGCTGAGGTTTATCAATACCAACGATCTTTATGATGTCCTGGAGCATTAATATTGCAGATTAAACGATCGGCGGACCCACCGCGGATTTTAACAGTAACCGACCGGGGATGGCGATTGCGCGCCACCCCCGGGACCAAGCGTATGGCGGCATCAGATGCGACCCAGTAGCACCAGAATAAGTAAAATCACCACCACGATACCCAGGGTGCCACTTGGATAATAGCCCCAGCTGCGGCTATGCGGCCAGGTTGGAAATGCACCAATTAATAAAAGGATTAATACAATCAGGATAATTGTGCCGATGCCCATGGAAGACTCCTAGGTTTATTAGCTTTCGCACCCGCAGCTAAAATGACGGATATAAGCAGAGTATAGATGATAAATATACCCTCGGTGGGTTGTGATATAATCAGTATAGCCAGCATAGTCAATCTGATCCGACTATTTTTAAAACTGGGCGCCGAGACAACTATTTTGTTTGCCAAATATAAAATGCGCCGGTGCGCAGGGTAGCCGGACCGCGGAGATCTCCCGTTCAGGTTGCCAACCGGGACGACTGTATGGCGGTCAGTGCGATGGTATAGACGATATCGTCCACCAAGGCGCCGCGCGACAAATCGTTCACCGGTTTGCGCAGGCCTTGCAGCATGGGCCCGATGGACACCAGCGCCGCTGACCGCTGCACGGCCTTGTAGGTCGTGTTGCCGGTATTCAGATCGGGGAAAATAAACACTGTGGCCCGGCCGGCGACCGGCGAGTCGGGAGCCTTGGTTTTCGCGACGTCGGCCATGATCGCGGCGTCGTACTGCAGCGGGCCGTCAATGATCAAATCCGGACGCCGCTCCTGTGCCAGCCGAGTGGCTTCCCGCACTTTATCCACGTCGCTGCCGGAGCCGGATGTCCCGGTGGAGTAGGAGATCATGGCCACCCGCGGTTCGATGCCGAAGGCCATGGCCGACTCGGCGGATTGGATAGCGATTTCGGCAAGTTGTTCCGGGTTTGGGTCCGGATTGATCGCACAGTCGCCATACACCAAGACCTGATCGGGCAGTAGCATAAAAAACACCGATGAAACCAGCGAATTGCCGGGCGCCGGCTTGATTAGCTGCAACGCCGGCCGAATGGTATTGGCGGTAGTATGCAGCGCGCCGGACACCAGCCCGTCCACATCGTCCATCTCAAGCATCAGGGTACCGAGAACCACGTTATCCTCCACCTGCTGGCGCGCAATCAAATCGGTCATGCCTTTGCCGCGCCGCAGTTCAACCAACCGGGCGCTATAACGAGCCTGGATAAGCGACGGGTCGACAATGTCCGTCCGGTGATCCAATACCACGCCTTGAGCCGCCGCCACACGGTGAATCTCAGCCGGATTGCCCAGTAAAACACACCGCGCGATGCCGCGCTCGGCGCAAATTGACGCCGCGCGGATAGTCCGGGGTTCCTCCCCTTCCGGCAGCACTATGCGCTTGCCGGCCCTGCGGGCCATTTCGGTCAGTTGATAACGAAACGCCGGCGGCGACTGCAGGCGTGGCCCCTCGGCGGCGGCGCTAAGCGAATGAATCCACCGCGCATCAATAAAATTGGCCATATAGTCCTGCAGTTTTTCTACCCGCTGGTGGTCATCCGCCGGCACCGCCAGGTTAAAATTCTGCAGGTTAAGCGACGTCTGCCAGGTATTGGTCGCTACCATCAGTACCGGCAGGCCGGCTTGAAACGCCCGCTGACACAGCCGGTAGATAGAGGGAGCAATCTCGTAGCCGCCGGTCAGGAGTATGGCGCCGATATCCACCCCGTTCATGACCGCCAGGCTGGCGGCCACCAGCACCTCCGGCCGATCGGCGCAGGTGACCAGCAGTGAACCGGGACGGAAATGATCGACCATGCCGGTCAGACCCCGCGCGCAGAACGTCACCGAGGTGACGCGCCGCGTCTCAAGTTCGCCGGCGTTCACAATGCGGGCATTAAGGTGCCTGGCCATATCGATTGCGCGAGTGGCAATGAGCTCCGAGCACCAGGGAATACGGCCGAGTACGGGCAATGGGCTATGATCAAAGGCCGGCAAAGGATCCGGCCGCCCACCCTCAAGGGCAGCATCCTGATCGAAAATATCCGAGAGATCGGGCCGGGTCCGTCCCTGATCATCGAGCGGGGCATTCAGCTTATTAATAATCACCCCGGTGATGGCCCGGTTGCGGCGTCCGCCAAAATTGGCCCTTGCCAGCTCCAGCCGTTCGGCTAACTGTTCAGCGGTGTGAGTGCCCAGGGTGGTAACGAAAACAATTTCCGCCTGTAGTGCTTTGGCGATATCGTAGTTCAGCGCATTGGCAAACTGATGGCGTCGGGTCAACATCAACCCTTCGATGAGCACGACCTGCGCGCCGCGCAGGTTAGCGTGATAACGCGCAACGATTTCTTCCATTAGCAGGCCTTGCTGACTGGAGCCGAGCAGCGTTTCCACATAGCTCATATCCAGAGGCTGCGCGACCGGGATACTGGAATTGGCGCGCACGATTGCCGTGGTTTGATCCGGATGGGCGCTACCGTCGCGCTGCTGGGCGATAGGCTTATACACGCTTAAGCGCACGCCTTCCCGTTCCATGGCCCTAATGACGCCCAGACTGACGCTGGAAAGACCGACGCTGACGTCGGTGGGAATCAACATAATAGTCCGTGCCACGGTATCATCCTCAAAGCCATAATCAAAAACGCTGCGCGCGATCTCCCCACGCCCCGGGCACATTACCTGCACTGGCGGGACACCGTCTAGTATCGCTTAATTCACCGCCGCATTGTCGTGAAGCCGCTTGCAGTTGTCGAGCCACCACAAAAAACCGGTACGATCATCCAGAACAGGGTTAGGGTTTGGTTTGAGGAGAAAGAGTAGCCGCCGGAAACCGGCGGCTACATGCCTGCGTATCACTGGGCGGGATGCATACCGTTTTATACCAATAGCGATGGGGCACATCTCCCCACCGCCGGTCAGCCGGCGGTGGGCAATACCAGATCAATCCAGCGCGGCGTCAATGGCGACGATCAGCCGCGGATCGTCGGCGGCCACATCCGGCGCGAAGCGCGCAATCACTTTGCCTTGGCGGTTGATCAGGAATTTTTCAAAGTTCCACAGCACGTCCTGGCGATTGGTGGGATCGATACCGTAGCCTTTTAGGCGTTCGCGGAACGGGCCATCACCGATCGCCGCCGGCTGCGCGGCGGTTAGCTGCGCATAGAGCGGGTGCTGATCGTCTCCCAGCACCGATATTTTGGAAAACAGGGGAAAATGGACATCGTAGTTTATCGAGCAAAAGTCGCTGATTTCCGCATCGGTGCCAGGCTCCTGGCCTTTAAAATTATTGGCGGGAAACCCCAGCACTTCCAGCCCCTTGGCATGCCGGTCCTGATACAGTTTTTCCAGACCTTCGTACTGAGGCGTCAGGCCGCATTTGGAGGCCACGTTGACGACCAGCAGTACTTTGCCGCGATACTCTGCCAGGCTACCGGTGGTACCGTCAATTTTCTTAAGGGGAATATCGTAAAGAGACTCTGTCATGGATTATCCTTTGATCAACATAAAGTGATATACCCTTCATCATGTCACGTTACGGGCGCGGAGGCGGCGCATCAAGATCCGTCGCTCGGTCGGCGCCGTTTTCACTGTTTGCCGCATTCTCGCCACGTGACATCAAATGGATATAGTGCAATAACCCGCATCGCCGGCGATGCCGGCGCCTAACGACAATAGCGCGCTCGGCTCCCCGGCGCAATATGGCCTATGCGAACCCGGCCTAAGGAGCGAGTCGCCCGTCTTCCAGACAGAGCGTATCAAACGGAAAAACCACGCCAGGATCGGCCGGGGCCAGGTTTTTGTCCCGATCCTTATAGGGCAAGCGGCCGAGCAGATCGCGCAGAATGTTTAACCGCGCCTGGTGCTTGTCGTCGGTATGAACAATAATCCAGGGCGTGGCGGCGGTATGCGTGCGGGTCAGCATTTGGTCGCGGGCAGCGCTATAGTGCTTCCACATTTTCGTGGCCTGTTCATCAATAGGGCTGATTTTCCACTGCTTAAGCGGATCGGTCACCCTGGATTCGAGACGCTGTTTTTGTTCTTTTTTACTAATATCCAGGTAGTACTTGATAAGCTTGACGCCCGAGCGCACCAACAGCTGTTCAAAGTCGGTCACGGTATCCATAAATTGCTGGTATTGCGCATCGCTGCAAAACCCCATGACCCGCTCTACGCCGGCGCGGTTGTACCAGCTGCGGTTGAACAGGACCATTTCCTGCGCCGCCGGCAGCTGCGCCACGTAGCGCTGGAAATACCACTCCGCCCGGTCGCGTTCCGAGGGTTTACCCAAGGCAACGATACGAATTTCCCGCGGGCTCAGATGTTCGGACAAGGTTTTGATAATACCGTCCTTGCCCGCCGCGTCCCGGCCTTCGAAGATCACCACGATTTGATCGTTGGAGGCAATGATTTCCCGCTGCAGTTTGACCAACTCGATTTGCAACTGGTGCACTTCATGGTCGTACTCTTTACCCGTTAATGGCTGGACGGCCTGTGCCGCGTCCAACTGTGGCTTTTTCTTACTCATGGTCGCTCCCGCATTATACATTCCGTACTTTCAGTATGGCATGGTAAAAAACACCGGGCGCACTCTTTTGCCCGCGGATTGACGGGTTGACGGACTAGCGTTCGCCCCGCGATCATCCGCGCCAGTCGGCAAGAATTTGCCGCGTGGTCTTGAGCGTAATGGTATTACCGGGAATCGACAGGCCGGCCCACACCTCGTTATGCTGGGCAATCAGGCGCTGCGCCGAGACATGCGTCCGATCGGCGGTGGTATGGGCATCGGCCGCAACGGTCAGGGCATAGCCTTTGCTGGCCGCGGCTTTTATCGTGGTATCGACACAATAATCGGTGGCGCAACCGCAAACCGTCAAGCCGCGGACCCCCAGCTCATTGAGCGTCTGCTCAAGCGTGGTTCGATAAAATGCATCACAAGCGGTTTTGACGATGCTCACGTAGTGCGCCGGCAGGCGCAGATCCGGCAACAAGCGCCAGGATTCGCTACCCTCGGTCATCTCCCCCTCCGCATGCTGGATAAAAATCGTCAAATCCGCACCGGCGATCAGTTGATTGATGCGCGCGACACACTCCGCCTGGTTCACGCGCGGGGTGGCGAACACGCCGTTTTGCATATCGATGACCAGCAGGACCCGCTCATTTGACATTACGTTTCTCCATTCTGGACGCCCGGGTGGATACGTCAATGCCCTATCTTAAATGGCGTCCATGGACTCGGCAATAACGGATTGGCATTAGGCGATCCCTAGCCGGCGGGCAAAGGCTTCGACACGCTCCAAGCCGTGCGGCCAGGCGCCGAATCCCGATTGCGCGTTGATATGCCCCGCGTCGCCGACGTCCACCAGTTCAGCGCCCCAGGCCGTGGCCCAGTAGCGCGCGCGGTTAATATCAAGTAACGGATCGTTATGGCTGGCGAACATCAGGCTGCGGACCGGCAGCGGAACGGCGAGGATCCGGTCTTCAATTTCAAAGCGCACCGGCTCCGCCGGCGCCACCAACACCACGCCGGCAATCTGGCCGGGAAAGCGGCTGGCGTAGTACCACGACGACAAGGCGCCAAAACTGTGGCCGACCAACAGCACCGGTGCCTCGTGATGGCCGATCGCGCGCCGGATGGCGGCCTGCCAGCCCTCCAGATCAGGCTGCTGCCAATCACGTTGGGCAATGCGCAGCCAATGTGGATGAGACCGTTGCCAATGGCTTTGCCAATGTTCCGGGCCGCTGTCGTTGATACCCGGCACCAGCACGATGCGGGGCGCTTCATCGCCCTTGGCGTCACCCCGCGGCGCGGACCGGTCCCACGACGGATAGCGCTTCATCGCGGAAATTGTGCCAGCACACAGGTTACCGCCAATAAATCGGCACTACCGCCGGGGCTCAAATTGCGCGCCACCAGCAACCGATCCATTTGCCGTAACCGATCGTGGTTCCAGCCGTTTGACAGCAAACGGCGCGCAAGCGCCTGCACATAGGTCAACCCCGCGATGCCGCCGCGGGCCGCTAAATTGGTATCCGGATTATGGGCCATAAGAATCAGTAAACAGTGCAGCAGCCGAACCTGGCGATTATCGCTTTGTCGCGCCAGACGGTCCCATGCCGGCAAGACATGACGCCGCACCGTGCTAAAACCGCCGGCGGCTTCGCCGCGGGCGCCGGTCATGCCATAACGCAAATAAAGATGCTCGCCTACCGTGGCCGCCCGCCGGCAGCCTGCCAGTTCGGTTTGGATCAACTCGGCACAAAATGCCGCCACCGTGGCGCACAGCGTTTGCCGGGTTAATGCGACGCCCCGGCCGGTCAGGTAGCCGGCGGCGGTACACAGCAAACCCATGGAGAAAATACCGCCCTTATGCGTGTTAACACCGCCGGTCGCGGTAAACATGGCCTGTTCACAAGCCAGCCCCGCGGGACGGATTTCCAGCAGCACGCGCGACGCCGGAAGTCGGGCGCATTGGCGACCGAGCGCAACAAACCGGCCGAACCAGGGCGCAATAGCGTCGATACTGCGCATAAACAGCGCTAAATCCATATCCCGGTGCGCGCCGGCATTGGCGCTGTCCACCAAACCCGGCTTAGGCGTCAGCAGCACCTCCTCACGCAAGGCGGCGCCGGCCAGCAGTTCAATGGCCGGGGGGTGATCCACCGGAGCAACGCTGAATGGTTTCGCATTACTTAGCGCTAAAATAGCCATCCAATAGATCCTCGATTTTTTCCACCACCTGTTCCAACGGATGGCGGCGGGAACGGGAACAGGCGTGGGCCGGCTGGTCGCACAGCAGGCAGCGCCGCCCATTATGGCCCAGGGAATCGCGGCCGATGATGCCTTCGCCGGGAGCGATCACATCAATATCCCATAGACGCCCAATGCGGTGCGACTGTTCCAAGGCGACCGTGGCCGCCTTGATCTCCGCGCCGGCGTGATTAACCGCCCATAGCGCTTCCGGGCCGGTATCGAGCCAAAATACCTGGTGCGCCGCCGTCGCCCAGCCGCGTGTGCGTAATAGCCCATCGCATGCGGCTACCGCCGCGCGCATCGAGCGCCGGTACAGGGCAGAGTCTTTTACCGGCCCCGGGGTCACCAGGGTCAGGGAAATCAGCGGTTGCCGATAGGCGCTAAGCCATGCCTCCTGACGGGCGGCGCGACGTTCCTTCGCCAGCAATAATTCATCCAGGGTGACGGTTGAATGCAATTGTTCGGCAATGCTCATCTATTGATTCTCCTTTACCTGGCGAACCACATCGATAACGCTTCCGTCCCGGTAGCGGATAACCCCGACAATCCGCGGCGTAAACTCGATAGCCTTTGGTTCGCCGGTCAATGCCACCGCCCGTTGATAAAGCTGTTCAATATCCACTACCGGCAGGCCGGCGGCCTCCAGACGCTGGCGCACATCCGGCCGGGCCGGATTGACGGCAATCCCCTGATCGGTCACCAGAACGTCAATGCTCTCGCCAGGCGTCACCAGCGTCGTGACCCGCCGCACCACGGTGGGGATACGGCTGCGGGTCAGCGGCGCGACCACGATGGTAAGATTGGCGGCGGCGGCGACATCGCAGTGGCCGCCGGAGGCGCCGCGCATTACTCCGTCCGACCCGGTGATGACGTTGACATTAAACGCCACATCGATTTCCAGGGCGCTGAGAATGGCGATATCAAGTTGGTCGCAACAGGCGGCTTTGGCCGCGGGGTTGGCATAAACGCTGGTGGAAATTTCAATATGGTTGGCATTGTGCTCCAGCGACGCGGCGGCCTGGCCGTCAAAGGATTGGGTATCCAATAATTTGCCGATAAGACCTTGCTCATGCAGATCCACAATACTGCCGGTAATCCCGCCCAAGGCGAACCGCGCCGCGATGCCATAACGCTGCATTTTGTGCGCCAGAAAACGCGTACACGCGGTCGAGGAAGCGCCAGAACCGGTCTGCAAAGAAAAACCATCGGAAAATTAACCAGAATACTCAATGACATCCGCGGCTGCGCGGGCAATCAGCAGTTCGCGGGGATTGCTCGTGACCCGCGCCGCGCCGACGCTGATCTTGGCCGGATCGCCTACCTGATCCACGGTGACGATGTAATCCACCTGGTCCTGAACCACGCTGGCGGGCATATTGGGGAAAGGCACCAGCGCCTCGGTCAACAACACTACCCGGCGGGCAAACCGCGCATCCACCATGGCATATCCCGACGAACCGCAGCGGGATTTACCCTGGCTGCCATTGGCATTGCCATACTCATCACTGCAGGGGACGCCCAGAAATGCCACATCAATCTTCAACTCCCCATCCTGCAGCAGTTTAACCCGGCCGCCGTGGGAGTGGATCTGCACCGGTTCCTCCATCAGCCCGCGCGAGATGGCCTCCGCCAATTTGCCCCGCATGCCGGAGGTGTAAATTTTGGTGATGACGCCGGCGCGAATGGGTTCAATCAGCACATCGTTGCAGGTCATCAGCGAACTGGAGGCCAACGTCAGATTTTTGAATCCCATGCGGGCCAACGTCAGCACCACCAGGTTGATAACCATATCCCCTTCCCGAAAAGCATGGTGAAACGAGATGGTCATTCCGTCTTGCAGACCGCTGCGCTGTATGGCCTGCTCCAGGCTGTCACAAAGCTTGCGATGATATTTGGTGTCTGCGTCGGCCAGCAATGGCGTGGTGCTATTAGCCTGGCTAAACGGTACCAGGGGGGATAAATGGTGAAATTGCGCCTGTAAATCTGCTGTTACGTTATTCATTGCCTATTCCTGTCTTTCCGTTACGTGGGACACCTTAGCGGCGCACACCCGAAGCCCGAGCGCGTTCCAGTACCACCTGCGCATGATTGATAATCGGTCCGTCGATCATCTTGCCGTTAAGTGAAATCACGCCTAGTCCGTTGCGCTCGCCCTCCTGCGCGGCCACAATGACCCGCTCGGCGTAATCCACCGCTTCCTGGGTCGGCGCATAAGCGTTATGCAGCAGTTCGATCTGGCGCGGGTTAATCAGCGATTTGCCGTTAAAGCCCATCTTGCGCACGAGTTCCACTTCCCGCAGGAACCCCTCGTCATCGTTTATATCGGAATAGACCACATCAAAAGCATCAATGCCGGCGGCGCGGGCGGCATGCAGCACCGCGCACCGCGCATAAAACAGTTCGGTACCGTCGCCGCGTTCGGTTTGCATATCCATCACATAATCGAACGCCGCCAGCGCAATGCCCATCAACCGTGAAGAACAGCGGGCGATCGCCACCGCGTTAATCACGCCGATGGCGGATTCAATGGCGGCCATGGTGCGGGTTGAGCCGACCTGGCGTCCGCACGCACGTTCGATCCGTTCAATATGCGATTCCAGTGCGATCATATCTTCCGGCGTATCGGTTTTCGGCAACCGCACCACATCCACCCCGGCGCGCACCACCGCCTCCAGATCCTGCAGGCCGAATGGCGTATTCAGCGGATTGATGCGCACCACGGTTTCAATATCCTGATACATCGGGTGCTGCAAGGCATGGAATACCAGAATACGCGCGCTATCTTTCTCACGTAGCGATACCGCATCCTCCAAATCGAACATAATCGAGTCAGGGCGATAGATAAACGCGGTGGACAACATGGCGGCGTTGGCCCCGGGAATAAACAGCATGCTGCGACGTAGCTTTTTCATGATAATTGTTCCCATTGGATATCCGCATCCGCAGCGCCGGAGGCGCGTAATACCGCTGTTTGCACACGGGCGCGGATCACGCAGTCCAACGCGCCTTTATCGTCGATAATGACCAGTCCTTCGCCGACGTCCAAAGCGGATAGGGTCTGCGCGACCACCCGGCGAATCTGTTCGCCAAATTGTTTAATCACTTCGCTGTTGACCACTACGGTCAGATCACCTTGGGCGGGAGCAATTTTTACCAGCAGATCGCTGGATTCAAAGGTGCCCGCCAAGGACTCCCGAATAATTTTCATGATGGTTTTCCTGATAATAAATTGAGATTCATATTCCTAGCGCGCAGCGGCCCGCGGGTTCCGGCTGTATGGGCGGATGCAGGTAGGCAAACGTCGTAGGAGGCACAATGGTGCGGATCCGCGCCAGCTCCCCCCGTTTAAGCAACGCCCGCACTTCCGAGGCGGATATCGCCCGCCCCGAGTCTTGGCGTTTGCGCTCGATTTCCACCACCCGCACCGGTGGTTTTGGCGATCGGGTGGGGTCTTCCAGCCAGTCATACATATCCTGGTTATATTGATGCGTCATGGGGCAGAACGGCTCGGTGCCGACAAAACGGTGGGTTATGCCCAAGGGCACGGCGATATGATTGCGGAAAATCAATAAATCGATAGCGCTGAAGGTCTGGCTGACCAGTTGCGCATCGCGCAGGAAATAACCGGGAAACGTTGCGCGCGAAATCAGATAATCAGAGCCGGCGTGTACCGTCACATTACCGAGGTGAGCCACGCCCTGCCGCACCATGTCCAACCGTTCGGCATAGGGAAACAGCGAGACATCCTCACCGACCACGAAAATATGCAGCCAGTCGCTGACGGCCGCGGCCTGCTCCGCCAAATAGCGATGTCAAAGAGTAAAGGGATTGGCATTCATCACCACCGCGCCGATAGCCTTGCCCGGGTGATAATATTGCGCCAGCGACCGGGCGTAACGCTCAATGCCCACCGGGGTATTTTCCATGAGTACCGCCACCCGATCACATTGTGCGAGTGGGTAAAATCCGCAGCCGCGAAACACGTCGATATTGGCCGGGCGCGTATAAAGGAACAGGTGAAAATGGCCTTCCCGCACGGCCAGGATCTCCACTTCCGCCAGCAGGCGGGCGCTAAGATTATCGCCACGATAATCCATCGCCACCGCAACGCATTTAATGACGTTGCCGGCGATGCCCGCACATCCCACCATGCGCCTACCGCTGCGGGCCACCACGAACCGGCGGATATCCGCATCCATGCCCAGTCCGCCGCCCCCTAGCAGCGCCCGCACCTCGTCCAGCGCGGCTCCGGCGGCGTTAACGGTCAGCACCGAAAAATCCAGCGGCTCCCGATCGTACATACAACATTCCTCCTCTGCGCGGTGGGAAAATGCGACCAATGCGGATTTAAGACGCCGCATTGGCGACATAGGATTCGGCGGCCGGCGCCGTATCGGCATCGATAACCCGGTTGCTTAAACGGCCAATAAGATCAATTTCCACTTCAATACAGTCGCCCGCATGCATAAACAGCGGCGGCGTACGTTTTTTACCCACCCCGCCCGGAGAGCCGGTGATAATGACGTCGCCGGCGTGCAGCCGGGTAAAGGTGCTGATGTATTCGATCAGCTCGGCCACCCGGTGGATCATGCTGCCGGTATTGTCATCTTGCACTTTTCGCCCGTTTAGCCAGGTACGGATGCCCAACACATGCGGATCGGGAATATCATCGGCGGTGGTCATGCAGGGGCCAAAGGCGCCGGTTTGCCGCCAGTTTTTGCCGGCGGTGAACCAGGTATGCTGCCAATCGCGGGCGGACCCGTCCATGTAGCAGCTATAGCCAGCCACATGGCTCAACGCCCGATCGGCGGGAATATCTTCACCATCGCGGCCGATAATGACCGCCAGTTCACCTTCATAATCAAACTCGACGGATCTGCTGGGTTTGAGGATCGGCGCGCCGTGGCCGGTTTGTGAATCAGCAAAACGCACAAATAGCGTCGGCGCCGGGTTGAGTTCGTTAAACTCCCGGCGTTTTTCCGCATAGTTCATGCCGACGCAGAGGATTTTGCCCGGGTGTTCGATCACCGGTAAAAAGCTCACCCCGGCGGTGGCCAGATCGGCGGCCGCGCCCAGATATTCTCGTGCCAAGGACAATGCATCGCCGCTCAGCAACGCTTTAAGATCCGCAAAACGATGGCCGAGACGGCGGCCTAAGTCGATAATGCCGTTCGGGGTCACGATGCCATAGCTCCTGACGCCCTGATGAAGATAACTTGCGAGTTTCATTTCTTGTCCTGAATCAACGGGTTGCTTAGCCTTAGCGGCGTCAAATAAAGAAATTGCCCAATACCAGAAGGGAAACCGACACATTGATCGCACCGCCGATACGGGTGGCAATCTGCGCAAACGGCATGAGCGCCATGCGATTGCCGGCGGTCAGGATCGCCACGTCGCCGGTACCGCCCTGGCCGCTTTGGCAGCAGGAGACGATAGCCACATCAATAGGATGCATGCCGATTTTTTTACCCACCCAAAATCCGGTAGCCACCAGCGTGCCGACGGTGCTGACAATAACCAGCAGGTTGGAGAGCGTGAAGGCGTTAACCAATTCCTGCCACGGCGTAATCGCGACGCCTACCGCAAATAGAATGGGATAGGTAACCGAGGTCTGGAAAAATTTATACACCACCTGCGAACCTTCAAGCATGCGCGGCGAAACGCCATGAGCCAGCTTAATCAGTACCGCGATAAACAGCATGCCGACCGGTGCCGGTAAACCGATCAGTTTTTGGCCCAGCATACCTACCATATAAAGCAGTACCGCCAGCAACGCCCCCGCAGCAATAGTGGTCACATCGGTTTTACCGGCCGGTACCTGGGCTAGCGCATCCGCGGGTTCCTTCGCGTCCCCGGCTTTTACCGGCATCAGATTGCCTTCGCCGGTAAGGTGCGGATAGCGCTTGCCCAGGCGGTTAAGGCAGCCGGCAATGACGATGGCGGTCAGGCCGCCGAGCATCACTATGGGTAAAATCCGGCCCAATGCCACGCCTTGTTCCATATGCAACAGTGCGGCATAGCCGATCGATAACGGAATTGCCCCTTCACCGACGCCGCCGGCCATGATTGGCAGGATCAGGAAAAAGAAGATTTGAAACGGCGGCAGGCCTAGCAGTAGCCCGACACCCATGCCGACAATCATGCCGGCCACTTCGCCGCACAGCATGGGGAAAAATATGCGCAAAAAACCCTGGATCAACGCGCGACGGTTCATGCTCATGATGCTGCCGACAATAATGCAGCAAATATACAAATAGAGAATATTGGTGGTTTTGAAAAACGTGGTGGTGGACGCGATCACCACGTCGGGTAATAGTCCGTAATGCACCAACGCGGAGGGAATAAAGGTCGCGCAGATAGCCGCCGCGCCCATTTTACCGATAATCGGCAGACGCTTGCCAAATTCACCGCAGGCAAAGCCAAAAAATGCCAGGGTCGCCACCATGACCACAATATCGCTAGGTAATTTACCGCTCAGGCAATCAATTCCGATTAGCGCGCCGGCCAATAGAAATAAGGGTAATGGAATAATGCCGACCCGCCAATTATCCAGGATATGCCACCATTTTTCTTTTATAGATATCTTTTTTGCGTTTACCGTATCGGTTACCACAATATAGCTGTCATCGGTTGTGCTCATCATCAGCCCCCTCATCAATTAGTGCAGGCATAATAATGAGCATAAGACGTATTTTATGTGACTGCATTCAAATTAAGGACGGTTTTTTAAAGGCACTTAAGGTGTTTATGGTTTTTATTATTTCATAACCCCGCCAGCCAATCAATTTGCTTAACCAGAGTTTTATTGGCTTTTATGGCGTTAATGGATTTTATGGTGTTAATGGTTTTTATTATGATACGGACTGTGTTAATCAATCGTGATGCAAATGTGTTTTATCCGGCAATGCGTTTACCCTTGCCATCTGGAGCGCGCGGCCGGGCGCTGATGCTGTGTTTGCGATCACACTTTGCGGCGCCATTGGCTTACAGCCATTTTCAATCATGGTAACCTTGCAAATCAATGATCTCTGTTCAATAGGCATTCGGTTATTATGCACGCGAGAATCTCTTTTCATATAAAGCTTTTTTTGAGCCTTATTATATTTTTCTCGCTACTGCTGATGCTGATTGGAATTTATTATTACTACGATCAAGATAAACAGCTTTACGCTGAACTTGGCGCCCGGGCCCAAGTCCAGGCCCGCGAAATTGCCATGATCCCTTCACTTATAGATGCCGTAAAACGCCATGACAAGGGGGATATCACCTATCTGATGGATTCGTTAACCCAGCGTAGCGACGCCAGTTATATTGTTATCGGCGATCGGCAGGGAATACATCTTTATCACTCCCGCTACCCTGAACAAGTAGGCAAATCAATGGTCGGGGACGATAATAGCGAAGTTTTAACGGGGAAAAGCATTATTTCAATTCGCAAGGGCGGGTTGGGTATTTCGCTACGCAGCAAGGCGCCGATAATTGATGCCGAAAATAATATCATCGGCATTGTCTCTATAGGTTATTTAAAAACCCATATTGATCATCTCAGCACGGGAAAACTGCTGAATATCATGGCCATGGCATTGTTACTGTTATTGGCGCTATTTATCTTTTCCTGGTGGTTTTCCAATACGATGAAGAAACAAATGTTTTACCTTGAACCACGGGAGATCGGTTTATTGGTACGACAACAAAAAGCGCTGTTGGAGTCCATTTTTGAAGGCGTGATAGCCATTGATAAAGAATATTGCATCGCCGAAATCAATCATGCAGCCAAGTCTCTGTTATCCTTGACAGAGGCATCGGCTCAGTTACGCGGCCGCCCCCTGGCCGATGTCATCAAACTTGTCCCTTTTCTGGAACGGCGCACCATGCTGGCCGGCTACACCCACGACGAAATTTGCTTGTTTAACCAGGTGACGGTGATTGCCAGCCGGGTGCGGATTATGCTGGAAGATAAGCTGCAGGGTTGGGTCATCAGTTTTCGCGACCAGCGGGACATAGACAGCTTGAATATTCAGTTAAGCCAGGTCAAGCGCTATGCGGATAATCTGCGGATCCTGCGCCATGAGCAGCTGAACTGGACCGCCACGCTTGCTGGCCTGTTGCATATGAAACGCTACCCCGAGGCTATCCGCTATATAGAGGTTCAATCCGAGAGCGCCCAGGAGATTCTCGATTTTGTCTCGGCGCGGTTCTGTTCACCCACCCTCTGTGGCCTGTTATTGGGAAAATACGCCCGCGCCCACGAGAAAGGCGTGGAACTCTTATTCGATCCGGCCTGCCGTTTAACGCAAATCCCGGCCCGGCTACGGGAGACCGAGCTGATGTCGATTATCGGCAATCTGCTCGACAATGCGATAGAAGCAACGCTGCGGCGTCCAGGGGAACATTACCCTATCGAGGTGTACATTGTTGGCGGCACCCGGGATCTGGTGATCGAAATTGCCGATCAGGGCACCGGCGTGGCGGACAGTGACTATGCGCGAATTTTTGCGCTGGGCGTCAGCAGCAAAATTACCGGCGATCATGGGCTGGGGCTGCATCTGGTCGCCAGCTATGTCGATCGTGCCGGCGGAACCGTCGAGGTTTCCGCCAACCAACCTTATGGAGCGGTTTTTTCCGTATTTATTCCTCTTAACGGCCTGGCGGCGCTATCCGCCGGTCCCTCTACTCCGGATGGACCAACTTATGCAGCCTGAAATTTTTGACGTGCTGATTGTTGAAGATGAAAGTTCGCTGGCGCGCCTGCATGCCGATTTGATCGATAATCATGAAAAACTCCGGCTGGTGGGCATTGTCGGCACGCTGCGCGAGGCGCGAGAACAACTGCGGCTAACGCGGCCCCGGCTGGTGTTATTGGACAACTTCCTGCCGGATGGCCAGGGCATTACGTTGATGGAGAGCGACATCCTGCGAGGTCTGGACTGTTCGGTGATCTTTATTACCGCCGCCAGTGATATGAATACCTGTAGTCAGGCTATCCGCTGCGGGGCCTTCGACTATATTCTCAAACCCATCTCATGGAAGCGCCTGCGCCACTCGTTAGAGCGGTTTATCCAGTTTGCCATTACTCAACGGGCGTTTAAGGTGGTCGATCAACAAAATGTCGATATTCTCTATCAATTACAGTCGAAGAGCTTCAACCAAGAGACCAGCAGTAAAGGTATTGAAGAAAATACCCTAGGCCTGATACGCCAGATTTTTACCCGTGACAATAACGACTCCCATTCCGTTGACGATATTGTCAACCAGACCGGCTTAAGCAAAACCACAGCCCGGCGTTATTTGGAATATTGCGTGGAAACCGCTTTTCTCAGCGTCGAAATGCGCTATGGCAATATCGGCCATCCGAGGCGGCTCTATCGTCGTGCGTCCCAGAACGAAGCATCACCCCGCCCTGATTATTGATTCCCGCGGGCGGGCGTCTCGGTAGCCGGCGCTGACGCGCCGGCACATCTGCTTTTACGGCGAAGAACCCGATTTAGAGGAGTTCGGTCTGGGCCTCTACCACCGCCAGGGCCACCATATTGAGAATCCGACGGACCGAAGCGACCGGAGTCAGGATATGCACTGGTTTGGCTACTCCCATCAATACCGGTCCGACGGTGACGCCTTCGGAAGAGGAGACGCGCAGCAGGTTATAGCTGATACGCGCGGCCTCCATATTCGGCATAATCAGGATATTGGCGGCGCCTTTCAGCGGGCTGTCCGGCATCAAATCCCGACGGATGCTTTCCACCAGCGCCGCATCGCCGTGCATTTCCCCGTCGATTTCCAGTTCAGGCGCCATTTGGTTAACCAGTTCCAGGGTTCTGCGCATCTTGCGCGACGCCGGGCAATCCGCGCTGCCAAAGCTGGAGTGCGAGAGCAGCGCCACCTTGGGCTCAATGCCGAAGCGCCGTACCGTTTGCGCCGCCATCAGCGTGATTTCCGCCAGCTGTTCCGCCGTGGGATCGTCATTAACATAGGTATCGGCGATAAAGGTATTGCCGGTGGGCAACAGCAGGGCGTTCATCGCGCCGGCGACATGCACTCCTTCGCGATACCCGAATACCGATTCGACTACTGAAAAATGTTCCTGGTAACTGCCGACCGTGCCGCAGATCATGGCATCAGCTTCGCCACGCCGCACCATAATGGCCGCGATCAGTGAAGGATTACCGATCAGCCGTCGCTGGGCCTGCTCCTGGGAAACGCCTTGCCGTTTCATGATTTGATAGTATTCACCCCAATACGCCTTGAACCGGGGATCGGACTCATTATTCACCACATCGAAATCATGACCGGCCACGATACGTAAACCCAACTTCTGCAATCGCATGTCGATCACGCTGGGACGACCAATCAGGATCGGCCGCGCCAACTTCATATTGACCATCTCCTGGGTGGCGCGCAGAACGCGTTCTTCCTCTCCCTCCGCCAATACGACGCGCTTTAGTTGCTTACGCGCTTGGGAAAAAATGGGGCGCATAAACAAATTGGTTTTGTAGACAAATTCGGTCAACTTTTCGATGTAGGCGTCAAAATCCTTGATCGGTCGGGTGGCTACGCCCGAATCCATCGCCGCCCGCGCCACCGCAGGGGCAATCTTGACGATAAGTCTTGGATCAAAAGGCCGGGGAATCAGATAATCCGGCCCGAAAGACAGATCCTCATCGCCATAGGCGGAGGCCACTATGTCGCTTTGTTCTTCCAGCGCCAGATCGGCAATGGCGCGCACGCAGGCCAGTTTCATTTCTTCATTGATGGTGGTGGCGCCCACATCCAGCGCCCCGCGGAAGATAAACGGGAAACAGAGTACGTTATTCACCTGGTTGGGGTAATCGGAACGTCCGGTGCAGATAATCGCGTCGGGACGGACCGCCTTGGCGAGCGGCGGCAGAATCTCCGGCTCCGGATTGGCCAGCGCCAAAATAAGCGGTTTGGGCCCCATGACTTTGACCATGGCCTGGGTTAATACGCCGGGACCGGAGCATCCGAGGAAGATGTCGGCGCCCGCAATGGCATCGGCCAGCGTGCGCATGCCCTGGTCCTCCACGGCGTAGGCGGCCTTGGTTTCCGCCATATTCTCCTCGCGGCCTTTGAAAATCACGCCGCGTGAGTCGCAAACGATGATATTGTGCCGCTGCAGGCCCAGCGCCACCAGCAGATTAAGACAGGCGATAGCGGCGGCGCCGGCGCCGGACACCACCAGCCTGACATCGCTCATGTTTTTTTCCACGACCCGCAGCCCGTTTAACACCGCGGCGGTACAGATAATGGCGGTGCCATGCTGATCGTCATGAAATACCGGGATCTTCATACGTTCGCGCAGTTTTTTCTCAATATAGAAACATTCCGGCGCCTTGATATCCTCCAGGTTGATACCGCCGAACGTCGGTTCCAGCGCGGCGATCACGTCGATCAGCTTGTCGGGATCCAGTTCATCCACTTCGATATCAAACACATCGATTCCCGAGAACTTTTTAAACAGTACGCCCTTGCCTTCCATGACCGGTTTGCCCGCCAGCGCACCAATATTACCGAGCCCCAACACCGCCGTACCGTTGGAGATCACGGCAACCAGATTGCCGCGCGCGGTATATTTATACGCAGCCAGCGGGTCCTTGGCTATTTCAAGGCAAGGAGCGGCTACGCCCGGAGAATAGGCCAGAGCCAGATCGTGCTGGGTAGCCAGCGGTTTGGTGGGGGAAACCTGGATTTTGCCCGGCTGCGGAAATTCATGAAAATCCAGAGCGCTTTGTTTTAACTGTTCGTCCATTGTAGGATTCCTTGTGCTTCTTTGGACTGGTAATTGACTATATCAACGTATATATCACCCTCAGTATATAGAGATAGCGCACATGCAAACTATGAAGCCGGGCATGGTCCGTACAACTTTATGCGGCTGATATCACGTTCGCGCAAAGAAAATCGGTCAAAAAACCCTGACCCTCGGTCGGCGCCACGCCAGCGAAGCTTAACGCCCTAACGTCAAAATGGGTTGCACGCCGCCGGATTACGCTTTACAAAGATGGCCTGATTTCATCGCGGAGCCGAAGCGCCTTTCGCCGCGGTGTCGCCGTTTGATGTGCCCGGAGAAAAAGTCAATGTCATTACCACTGGTTATTCTGGCCGCCGGTAGCCTGCGCGCGGCGCTTACGCCGCTATTGGCCGAATTTAGCGCCGATGGCCGGCGGAGGGTGACGGTGCATTACGGCCCGGCCGGACTGCTGCGCCAGCGTATCGAAGCGGGTGAGCCCTGCGATCTGTTCGCCTCGGCCAACACAGAACATCCCCAGCGGCTGAAAACCTTGGGCCTGGCAAGCGCGCTACGGCCGTTTGCCCACAATCGGCTCTGCCTGACCACCCGCCGCACAGCGCAAACCGAGACCGCCGGTTGGCTAGAACTGTTGGGCAACCCCAGGCTGATACTCGGCACCTCGACCCCCGGCTGCGATCCCTCCGGTGATTATGCCTGGCGTCTGTTCGACCAGGTGGCGACGCTGCTACCCGCCGATGCCGGCGATCTTAAACAGCGCGCAGTACAGCTGGTGGGCGGCCACGTCGCGCCCCCCATTCCCGCCGGAGAGCTGGCGGCCGCCTGGTTAATCCATCAAGGACTGGCCGATATCTTTATCGGTTACGCGCACTATGCCGGCAGGCTGGAACAGGATCCGCTGCTACGGGTCGTGGGGATCCCGGATGAGTATAATATACTAGCCACCTATGCCCTGGCGGAGTGTTCGGCGGCGGCCGTGCCGCTGGCGGAGTTTATGCTGTCGCCGCGGGGGCAATATTTTTTGCGCGCCGCCGGTTTTCTGGCGCTAAACCCATAGCGAAAGCGTGCGCGGGGCGCGCAGGGATCATCTCTGCGGCTGATGGGGATCGAACAAGGGTACCAGCAGAGGATAATGGCGTCCCTGGTGCTCCACATCGACACGCTTAACCGCAACGCCATAGGCGCGAAGCAGATTTTCCTCGTTCAGCACCCGCTCCGTCGGCCCATACAGCCATTCCCGTCGCGGCAATAACAGCAGGGTATTGTCGGCGAGCAGCGACGCATGCACCGGATCGTGCGTGGTAAACAGAATACTGATCCCCTGCCCACGCGCCAGCCTTTCGATCAACCGCATTACCGCCTGCTGGTTATATAAATCCAGCGCAGCGGTAGGTTCATCCAATATCAGAATATCGCTTCGGGTAGCCAGCGCCCGCGCAATCAGCACCAATTGCCGCTGGCCGCCGGAGAGTGACTGAAACGATCGATTGGCCAGCGCGCCGATATCCAGCGCGTCCAGTGACTGATGCGCTATTTCCTCATCCTGTGCCGACGGGACGCGCAACAGGCCAACGTTAGCCGCCCGCCCCATCAGCACAATATCGAATACGCGATAGGCGAACGTCGCGGTAAAGGCCTGCGGCACAAACCCTATTCCGGCGGCACGGATTATCTCGCCCCCCAGCGCCGGCAACATGCCAACCAGCGTATGCAGCAGGGTGGTTTTTCCCCGCCCATTGGCCCCCAAAATAGCGCAAATTTCTCCTTTGGCGCATGAGAAATCCAAGGGGGTGAACAGGGGTAGCCGGTGGCCATACTCTAACCGCCGGGCCCGTAGCGTGAAAAGTGTCATCCATCTACCCTACGGTTATCGCGCACCAGCAGCCAGGCAAATAGCGGCGCCCCCAGCAGCGCGGTGATAATGCCCAGCGGGATTTCCGCCTGGCTGAGCGTTCGCGCCAGATCGTCCACCAGCACCATAAAACCGGCGCCGAGAAAAAACGCCGCCGGCAGCAAGCGCCGGTGATCGGCACCCACCAACATACGGGCTAAATGCGGAATCACCAGGCCCATCCAGCCGATACTGCCGCTGACCGCCACTTGGGCCGCGACCAGCACCGCGCAGAGTAATAGCACCAGCCGCCGGGTAGTGATCACCGCGACGCCGAGGGAACGGGCGTCGAGATCCCCCAGCGATAGCAGATTTATCCGCCAGCGCAGGCAGTACAACATCCCGCCCGCGACCAGCAACGGCAG
>JAATGH010000110.1 GCA_015654745.1 Enterobacterales bacterium | reverse complement strand
GAGTAAAAATAAACTGTCCATAGGCCAGCAACGTCGCGTCAAGGCTAATCATCAACGCCGCCTACGAACCGATCGCGGCGTCGATTGGGATGATACCCTGCTGGGCCAGGCCCAGGATGGGACGGTCGTCAGCCGTTTCGGCATGCACGCCGACGTAGAAGGAGCGGACGGGGTTATTCATCGCTGCAATCTGCGCCGCACTCTGGCCTCGGTGGTTACCGGCGATCGGGTGGTCTGGCGCCCCGGCAGCGAAGCCTCCTCCGGTATCAAGGGTATTATCGAGGCGATTCACCCCCGCACGTCGGTACTGAACCGGCCGGATTTTTATGACGGCGTGAAACCCATCGCCGCCAATATGAATCAGATTGTCATTGTTTCGGCGATCTTACCGGAATTGTCGGTGAATATCATTGACCGCTACCTGGTGGCCTGCGAAACGGTGGAAGTGGAGCCGCTGATCGTGCTGAACAAAATCGACCTGCTTGACGCAAAAGAGCGCGCCTGGGTGGACAAGACCATGGAAGTCTACAGCCGCATCGGCTACCGGGTGCTCATGGTCTCGAGCCAGACGCGGGAAGGCATGGATTTGCTCGAGGCGGCGCTAACCGATCGTATCAGCATCTTCGCCGGTCAATCCGGGGTCGGCAAGTCCAGCCTGCTCAATGCGCTGTTGCCGCCGGAACTGGCGCAAATTGTCGTCAATAATGTTTCGGATAATTCAGGCCTCGGCCAGCACACCACCACCGCCGCGCGCATGTATCATTTTAAAAGCGGCGGCCAGGTTATCGACTCCCACGGCGTGCGCGAATTCGGGCTCTGGCATCTGGAACCGGAACAGGTGACGCAGGGTTTTATCGAGTTCAGGGATTATCTCGGCAACTGTAAATTCCGCGACTGCCGCCACGATACCGATCCCGGTTGCGCCATTCGCGCCGCCGTTGAGCGGGGAGACATTGCCGAGGTTCGTTTTGAGAACTATCACCAGATTCTCGAGAGTATGTCGCAGGTAAAAACACGTAAATCATTTTCCGAAACGGATCACTGACATTTATCCTGACCGTCGCTACAATTTCCCCGGTTATTTATTTTTCATATATCTACGAGGTTTCCGTGCTCGATCGCATCAAAATAGCATTGCAGCATTTGCTGCCCAAGCTTTGGCTGACCCAGCTCGCCGGCTGGGGCGCCGAGCGGCGTGCGGGCTGGCTTACCAGACTGGTCATTAATCTGTTCGTCCGCGTCTATCAAGTCGATATGCAGGAAGCACGGCGATCGGACGTGGCGGCCTACCCTACGTTCAATGACTTTTTTGTCCGCCCCTTGAAGGACGATGCGCGCCCGATCGATAGCGATCCAAACGTGCTGGTGATGCCGGCGGACGGCATTATTTCGCAATCCGGTCCGATAAAAGGCGAGCTTATTTTCCAGGCCAAAGGCCATGAATATACCCTGGAAGCCCTGTTGGCCGGTAACGAACGACTGGTGGCCGATTTTCGCGATGGCGCGTTTGTGACCACCTACCTGGCACCCCGGGACTATCACCGGGTACACATGCCCTGTAACGGCATTCTGCGCGAGATGATCTACGTGCCGGGGGATCTGTTTTCGGTTAATCCGTTGACGGCGTCCAATATCCCTAATCTATTTGCCCGTAACGAACGGGTTATTTGCCTGTTTAGCACCGACTTCGGCCCGATGGCGCAGATTCTGGTCGGCGCCACCATCGTAGGCAGCATAGAAACCGCCTGGTCCGGCGTAGTGACGCCGCCGCGAGAAGGCATTATCAAGCGCTGGCGCTACCCGCTGGCGGAGGAAGACGGCGCGGTAGTCCTGCTGAAAGGCCAGGAAATGGGCCGGTTCAAGCTGGGTTCGACGGTGGTGAACCTTTTTGCGCCCGGCGGCGTGTTACTGGGCGATCATCTGCATAGCGGCAAAGTGACCCGGGTGGGTGAACGCCTGGCCGACGGGCCCGCGCCCGCCGTCGATCCCCAGTCATAACGTAACGCATTTTAACGAGAGAGAAGACGATTGCGCCTGATCATTATCTTCATGCTGGGATGGTGCTTCGCCATCCCCTGTTTGGCCGCCGCTTTCCCCGATGAATCCCAGGTCAGAAAAGATCTGCAGCTTATCGAGGCCAACAAAAACGCGGAAAACCAGGCGCAAATCGCAGAAACCCTACAGGCCACCCTAAATTTTATCGCCGAAGGCAAGGCGTCAGCCGAACGCGCCGAACACTATCGCAACACGATTGATAATTTCCCTAAACTGACCCAGGAACTGCGCGATCGGCAGGCCGAGGAGCGGGCGAAAAGCAGCGACATCAATCCTAAACTCTCCCTTAGCGAGCTGGAACAAGGGGTGCTGCAAACCAGTGGCCAGTTGCAGGAACTGGCTCGGCAACTGCAGCAGGAACAAGAAACGTCACGGGAAATCAGTGATTCCCTGTCAATATTGCCTCAGCAACAGGCTGAGGCGCGTCGAGGTTTGAGCGATATAGAACAGCGTTTGCCATCGCAAAACGGCGTCAACGCCTCGCCGCTATCGCAAGCCAAAACCACCCTGCTACAGGCGGAATCCGCCGCCCGGAGTGCCCGGGTTAACGAATTGGAGCTGGCGCAGCTTAGCGCCAACAACCGCCAGGAACTCGCACGCCTGCGCATGGATTTACTGAAAAGACGCCATGACCGTATCGATACGGAACTGCAAGGCCTGCGTAACCGGCTAAACGGGCTGCGCCAACAGGAAGCGGAACGCGTGCTGGAGCGCACCGAACAGCTGGCGGAACAAAGCGGCGAGCTGCCAAGCACGATCGCGCGTCACTTGCAGGTCAATCGTGAACTGTCGGTAGCATTGAACGAGCAGGCGCAACGGATGGATCTGATTGCCTCCCAACAACGTCAGGCGGCTTCGCAGACGCTGTTGGTCAGACAGGCGCTCAGTACCCTGCGGGAACAGGCTCAATGGCTGGGTGATTCTCCCGCCCTGGGCGAAACCCTGCGCGCCCAGGTTTCGCGCCTGCCGGATTTGCCGAAACCCCAGCAGTTGGATAGCGACATGGCGCAGTTACGGGTTAACCGCCTGCATTATGAAGAGCTGATGAATAAGCTGCCGCAGTCATCGCAAACCAAACAGGACGACGGAACCCCGCTGACGGCGGAACAGAGCAGAATCCTGGACGCGCAGCTACGGACCCAGCGCGATCTCCTGAATTCGCTGCTGTCCGGGTACGACACCCAAATATTGGAACTGACCAAATTAAAGGTCGCCAATAGCCAATTGGTCGACGCGATGGCGGAAATCCAGGAAGCCGCCCACCGCTATCTATTCTGGGTGGCGGATGTCAGCCCGGTCAGCCTGGCCTTTCCGCTTCACCTGGCCCAGGATCTGCGCCGTTTGGTTTCCATGGATACCTTCACCCAGCTCGGCAGCGCCCTGGTCATGATGGTGACCAGCCAGGAAACCCTGCTGCCGCTGTTTGGCGCCCTGCTACTGGTGGGGTTCAGCATCAGCTCACGCCGTCATTACCATGCTTTTCTTGACCGTTCCGCCAGCAAGGTCGGCAAAGTCACCCAGGATTATTTTTACCTGACCTTGCGCACCGTCTTCTGGTCAATCGTGGTGGCGCTGCCCTTGCCGGTTCTTTGGGCGGCGCTGGGGTTCGGCCTACAAAACGCCTGGCCGTATCCGGTGGCGGTGGCCATCGGTGATGGCGTTATCGCCACCGTCCCGGTGCTATGGCTGGTGATGGTGAGCGCCCATTTAGCACACCCCCGCGGCCTGTTTATCGTGCATCTTGGATGGCCGGTACGCCGGGTGGCGCGCGCCATGCGGTATTATACCCTGGCGACGTGGGTAATAGTTCCGCTGATTATGGCGCTGATTACCTTTGATAACCTGAACGACCGTGAATTTTCCGCTACCCTGGGCCGGGTCTGTTTTGTCTTATTGTGCGCGGCCTTGAGCCTGGTCACCAACAGCCTCAAGCGGGCCGGCATTCCGCTGTACCTGGATAAAAGCGGTTCCGGGAATAATGTCATCAACCGAACGCTGTGGAATCTGCTGCTTTGCGCGCCGCTGGCGGCAGCCTTGGCCGCGTGTCTGGGCCATCTTGCCACCGCACAGGCACTGCTGGCCCGGCTGGAGACCTCGGTGGCCATTTGGTTTTTCCTGCTGGTGATCTACCATGTCATTCGGCGCTGGATGTTTATCCAACGACGGCGCATCGCTTTCGATCGCGCCAAGCAGCGGCGGGCGGAAATTCTTGCCCAGCGGGCGCGCCATGAAGACGAGTTATCCCCCTCCCAACTGAGCGACGCCGCCGCCGAGGTGGATGAGCCGATCGTGAATCTAGATGTGATCAGCGCCCGTTCCCTGCGCCTGGTGCGTTCGCTGTTGACGCTTATTGCCTTTATCTCGGTGATTTGGTTATGGTCGGAGATCCACTCGGCGTTCGGTTTTCTGGAAAATATCCAGCTGTGGGACGTGAGCTCGACGGTGAAGGGGGTGGAGGGCATTCAAACCATCTCCCTCGCCTCGGTGCTGATCGCGGTAATGGTGCTGATTATTACCACCCAACTGGTGCGCAATCTGCCGGCGCTGCTGGAACTGGCGCTGCTGCAGCATTTGGATTTAACGCCCGGCACCGGCTACGCAATCACCACCATCACCAAATACATGCTGATGCTGATTGGTGGCCTGATCGGTTTTTCATGGATTGGCATCGAATGGGCAAAACTACAGTGGCTGGTGGCGGCGCTGGGCGTTGGGTTAGGGATCGGCCTGCAGGAAATTTTTGCCAATTTTATTTCCGGCCTGATTATCCTGTTCGAAAAGCCGATTCGGATTGGCGACAGCGTCACCATCCGCGAGCATACCGGCAATATTACCCGCATTAACACCCGGGCCACCACCATAACCGATTGGGATCATCGGGAAATCATTATGCCCAACAAGGCCTTTATCACCGAACAGTTTGTTAACTGGTCGCTGTCGGACTCCGTGACCCGCATCGTGCTGACCATCCCGGCGCCGGCCGACGCGAATAGCGATGAGGTGACCACTATCCTGCTGCAGGCGGCGCGACGCTGTCCGCTGGTATTGGAGAGCCCCGCGCCCGAGGCCTACCTGATGGATTTACAACAGGGCATTATGCTGTTCGACCTGCGCATGCACGCGGCGGAAATGGGCCATCGCATGCCGCTGCGCCATCAGGTTAATCAATTGATTTTGGAAGGCTATCGCGAGCATGGGCTGGAAATGCCCTACCCGCCTTTTCAAGTGCGCATGACCCACGCCATGCGCGGCGCTCAGGCGACACCCGCCCAACCCTAAGCTCGGTCCACGGGGAAGGCGATAACCTCCGCCAGGCTGTCGGCTTTTAACGCCAGCATCACCAGGCGGTCCACGCCCAACGCCACGCCTGAGCAGGCGGGAATACCGTGTTCCAGCGCCGCCAGCAGATTCTCATCGATGGGCTGTTGTGGCAACGATAACGCGGCGCGCTTACGATTATCCTGATTGAAGCGTTGGCGCTGCTCGGTAGCGTCGCTCAGTTCACGAAAACCATTGGCCAGTTCAACCCCTTTGAAATAGGCTTCAAATCGATCGGCCACCCGATGATCTTCCGTGCTGATTTCCGCCAACGAGGCCTGGGTCGCGGGAAAATGATACACAAAGGTGGGCTTATCCCGGCCGATATTCGGCTCCACGCCCATGGCAAACAGCAATTGCAGCAGAGTATCCCGATCGTCCTCCTGGCTTGCGATATCGCCTAAGTTAAGCTTGGCGGCCGCTTCACAAAGCTGCGCTTTATCGGCGGATAGCGGATCGATCCCGATATGGCGGATAAATACCTGCTGATAGGAGACCGTTTCAGCGCTGGCGCAATCCAGCGTTTGTTGCAGCAAATCGTCCACTTCATTCATCAGCCGGTACATATCGTAATGAGGGCGATACCATTCCAGCATGGTAAACTCGGGATTGTGATGCCGGCCCGACTCTTCATTGCGAAAACTACGCCCTATCTGGAAAATCGGCCCGCTGCCGGCCGCCAGAAGGCGTTTCATATGGTACTCCGGACTGGTCATCAGATAGAGTGACAAGCCTTGCGCCGCACCGGGGCCGACATAATGTGTCTGGAAAGGAAACAGGTGGATATCAGTTACCGTTGCCTGGCTCATGGCGGGCGTTTCCACTTCCAATAACCCGCGGTCGGTGAAAAATCGCCTCACCTGTGCGATTACCGCCGCCCTTTTTAACAGGTTGGCGATGGGGGCGGTCGGTAACCAGCTAGCCATTTCGCACATAACTTTTCTCCCTTTAAACTGGGGGTGAAGTCTACCCGTATCCTTTCAGGCAAACAAACCTTGTTGATCGCAAATGATCGAATCATGCGCCCATTCGGTTAAATATAAAACGACTCCCTATCACCGGCGGTCGTTCAGGTTATGGGTTCGCGGCGAGCGATTTGCGGCTACACTGGAGTTCAATAAGGAACGTGGGAGGGAATGATTATGCGTTTATGGAGAACCACCGTGCTGATGATATCGTCGTTATTATCGCTTTCTTGCAGCGTCAGCCCGCCCTCCGGTGTCAAGCCGGTGGATAATTTTGAGGTTAACCGCTATCTCGGAACCTGGTATGAAATCGCCCGACTGGATCATCGATTCGAACGTGGACTGGATCATGTCACGGCGCACTACAGTCCGCGGGATGATGGTGGGATCGCGGTCCTGAACCGGGGCTTCTCCGCGGCCGATCAACGCTGGCAACAGAGCCTAGGCAAAGCCTATTTCCTGGACGCCCCCGAGCAAGGCTCGCTTAAGGTTTCGTTTTTTGGGCCCTTTTATGGCGGTTATCATGTCATTGATCTGGACGCGCAATATGGCTATGCCCTGGTGGCCGGGCCTAGCCGCGATTATCTTTGGATACTGTCCCGGACCAAGACCCTGCCCGAAACCACCCGCGCCAAACTCGTGCAACACGCCGCACGCCTGGGGTTCCCCGTTGCGCAGTTGATATGGGTAAATCAGGCGTAAACACCGCCCGGCCCCGGTACTCCGCGTTAGGCACGTCGCTGCCGATTTGACGGGAGTGGCGCAAACGAACGTCGTGGGTCTCACGCCGTCAACGCCCCTGGAGAGGCCCCAGGGGCGTTGCACTTCATGCACGGCTACGTTTATAACGACTAAAGGCGCCCATCGGATGAATAAGGTCTCGGGATGAAAATAGTCACTAGCGGATGGTTATTGTTGCTAATGATTATTGAGCGGCGCGCTGTATAGCATGGCCACCTTCGGAAATATCCTCGCCTGCGCCACGAGTGGTATTACAGGCGGTAAGTGACGACAATACCAGTACAGATAAAAGGGCGATGATACTTTTCTTAAACATGGTTTTTTCCTTTTAAATGAATAGCTTTGGCTTGAATATCACCTATTCCATCTTCTCGTTAATACCCGCGATGATTATTGCTGGGAAAATAAGAGCAGGCCTAGATCCGCTTTCGCTAATATAGGTTCGGTCAAGGTAATTGTGCTGTTTAGAACAACACTACCTATAAAGCATAGCTAATATTTAGCGTGTTACCGCAAAAAAAATGCCAAAAATACATATTTAAGAGTTTTTACTGCACCGCATAAAAAACACCTATTGTTAACACGACGAACGTCGCTTCGCCCCTAAGGTATGTCATTTACTGACGCCGCGGCTGATCGCACCGCCCAGATGTTGGATATCCTCGCCAAAGCCCCGAGCGGTATTACAACCGCTTAGCGTTGCCATCATGAATACCGTGATGATAATCAGTCTTAACATTCAGATACCTATGCCCGTCGCCCGTCATCTTTCAAGTCGCGAATGCGTTGGCTACTCTCGCTCGCCCGAATCACTTACTTGAGTAAGCTCATCGGGTTCTCTCGTTTGCCGCCTGTACGCAACTCGAAAGCTATAGGGCATACCCGTCATCTTTCAAGCCGCGAATGCGTTGGCTACGCCTGCGTTTATGGAAAAGACCGGCGATATCGCTGGAAACGATATCGCCGTTACGCCGTTATTTTACGCGTGAAACATATTCACCCGAACGGGTATCTACCTTAATGACTTCGCCAATCTGCACAAACAGCGGAACTTTAACCACCGCGCCAGTGGTAAGAGTGGCAGGTTTGCCACCGGTGCCGGCGGTGTCACCTTTAAGACCCGGATCGGTATCGGTTATCTCAAGCTCAACAAAGTTCGGTGGCGTTACGGCGATGGGCTGGCCGTTCCACAAGGTCAACACGCATTCCGCCTGCTCAACCAGCCACTTAGCGTTTTCGCCCACCGCTTTAACATCGGCAGCCAGCTGCTCGAAGGTTTCGCTATTCATAAAATGCCAAAACTCACCATCGTTGTAGAGGTAAGTCAGGTTTATGTCCATGACGTCGGCCGCCTCAACGGAGTCGCCGGATTTAAAGGTTTTTTCCAGCACTTTACCTGAAATCAGTTTGCGGATCCTGACGCGGTTGAACGCCTGGCCTTTGCCCGGTTTTACAAACTCATTATCAATGATCGCGCACGGCTCGCCGTCCTGCATGATTTTGAGACCAGAACGAAATTCATTGGTACTATAAGACGCCATGGTGGTCCTCTTAATTTAAACTTGGTAAATAAGCCAAAAAAATGGCAGATATTGTAACCCGAAACACCCCGGCTAGAGAAGAATGGTTGCGTCAACTTGCCGATGTGATTACCGATCCCGTCGTACTTCTGCAACATTTACAGCTCAGCGCACACCCAGACCTGATCGCCGGCGCCACGGCCCGCCGTCTTTTTCCTTTACGGGTGCCAAAGGCGTTCGTGGCGCGGATGGAAATTGGCAATCCGGCCGACCCTTTGCTAAGGCAAGTGATCACCCAGCGTGAAGAGTTCCAGGAGGCGCAGGGCTTTAGCACCGACCCGCTGGAGGAACAACACAGCGTCGTGCCGGGCCTGCTGCATAAGTACCCTAACCGCGCGCTGCTGCTGGTTAAGGGCGCCTGCGCGGTCAACTGCCGCTACTGCTTCCGCCGCCATTTCCCCTATCATGATAACCAGGGGAACCGGGCCAACTGGTCCACGGCCTTGGAGTATATCCGCCAACATCCGGAACTGAACGAAATAATTTTCTCCGGCGGCGATCCACTCATGGCCAAAGACGGTGAGCTGGACGAGTTAATCAGCGGTTTAGAGCGCATTCCCCATCTCAAAACGCTGCGTATCCACACCCGTCTGCCGGTGGTCATTCCCGCCCGCATCACCCCGGCGCTATGCCAGCGGCTGGCCAGTTGTCGGCTGCGGGTGGTTCTGGTGACGCATATCAATCATGCCAACGAGATTGACCGATCGTTGCAAGAGAGTATGACACAGCTGCGACTGGCCGGCGTGACGTTACTTAATCAAAGCGTCTTGCTACGGGGTGTCAATGATGACGCCGATACGCTGGCCGCGCTGAGTGAAGCGCTGTTTTCCATCGGCATACTGCCTTATTACCTGCACGTCCTGGATAAGGTGCAGGGCGCGGCACATTATCATGTCGGCGATGACGAGGCCCGTGCCATCATGAGGCAGCTCTTGCTTAAGGTCTCGGGATATTTGGTACCACGACTGGCGCGGGAAATCGGCGGGGAACGCAGCAAGACCTTGCTGGATTTGGGATTACGTCAGCAATAAATGACGATCTCGCACGCCTTGGCGCGAGATCAGCTGCCATGTTTTATGCTGCGAACGGGTCAGGTTCTATGGACACTTAAACACCTGCCCCTGAATTTTACTATCAAGCGGCACAAAGCTGGCTAAGTAGGTTTCTTTGACCGAAACCGGGCTTGTAACGTTGTAAATCACGTTGCCGCCCATGGCGGCCGCTTTATTGCGCAGATCGTTGGCCGCGCCGCGCATGGAGCTGCCTTCACCGCCTTGCCCCGTTATCCAATTACTTTGCGTGCCGACGACAGTGCCAACGACATGACATTCGTTACCCGGCTGTTTGTCGGTAAATTTAACCGATTGGCCACCCGCGGTTAATTCGTTAGTGGTACTGCATCCCGCTAACAACAAAGTGCCTGCACAAAGGCAGAACAGAAATTTGTTTCGCATCTTTTTCCTCGAATTATGATATGTCCGGCAAAAATTTTGCTGTGCGCCGTGCTTGCTCTTGGGCAACCGACAACCAAAAAAACGCTCGCGGTTTATCTCGCCCACACCGTTATCTGGTTATACCTTAAAAACGTGCCGGTTAATAATTTTTTGCCAAAAAACAAAAGCCCCCGTCAATTAACGGGGGCTTTTTTAAACGCTATCGGCGTAACAGGGGCATTACATCATGCCGCCCATGCCACCCATACCGCCCATGCCGCCACCGGCGCCACCCATGTCGGCTTTTTCTTCACGCGGCAGATCGGTGATCATACATTCGGTCGTGATCATCAGGCTGGCGATTGAAGCCGCATACTGCAGCGCAGAGCGGGTAACCTTGGTCGGATCCAGGATACCCATATCGATCATGTCACCGTATTCTTCCGTTGCGGCGTTGTAACCCATGTTACCGTTGCCGTTTTTCACTTTATTGGCAATAACGGAAGGTTCTTCACCGGCGTTGGCCACGATCTGGCGCAACGGCGCTTCCATGGCGCGACGGGCAATCTTGATACCGACGTTTTGATCTTCGTTATCGCCACGCAGTCCGGTGATGCTGTTCGCTACGCGAATCAGCGCCACGCCGCCGCCGGCAACCACGCCTTCTTCCACTGCCGCACGGGTAGCATGCAGGGCATCTTCCACGCGGGCCTTTTTCTCTTTCATTTCAACTTCGGTCGCGGCGCCAACTTTAATGACCGCAACACCGCCGGCCAGTTTAGCAACACGTTCCTGCAGTTTTTCACGATCGTAGTCGGAAGTGGCATCGGCGCGCTGTTGGTTAATCTGGGCAACGCGGCCTTCGATAACCGCTTTGTCACCAACGCCGTCGATGATGGTGGTGGTATCTTTGGTGATGACGATACGTTTAGCCTGACCCATATCTTCCAGGGTCGCTTTTTCCAGCTCCAGGCCGATTTCTTCAGAAATCACGGTGGCGGCGGTCAACACCGCGATATCCTGCAGCATGGCTTTACGACGGTCGCCGAAGCCCGGCGCTTTCACGGCCGCAACTTTAACGATACCGCGCATGGTGTTCACCACCAGGGTAGCCAGCGCTTCGCCTTCAACATCTTCGGCGACAATCAGCAGCGGCTTGCCGGCTTTGGCAACGGCTTCCAGGATCGGCAACATTTCACGGATATTGGAGATTTTTTTATCAGCCAACAGGATAAACGGGCTTTCGAGTTCGATCGTGCCGGTTTCCGGTTTGTTGATGAAATAAGGGGAGAGGTAGCCGCGGTCAAACTGCAT
>JAATGH010000256.1 GCA_015654745.1 Enterobacterales bacterium | reverse complement strand
ATGCTGGAGGCGGCGGCGCTGACCGGTTTGGATCTGCGCTTGGTGGCCCCGCGCGCCTACTGGCCGGAGGTGGAGTTGGTCAACCGCTGTCGCGATATGGCGCAACGCAACGGCGGCAAGATCACGCTAACCGAGGATATAACCGAGGGCGTGACCGGAGTCGATTTTCTTTATACCGACGTGTGGGTTTCCATGGGCGAGGCGAAATCAATCTGGCGGGAACGTATTGCGTTGCTGCGCGGCTATCAGGTCAATATGGATATGATCCGGCTGACCGGCAATCCACGGGTTAAGTTCCTGCACTGCCTGCCCGCGTTCCATGATGACCAAACCAGCATGGGTAAGGAGATGGCCGAGGAGTACGGTCTGGTTGGCGGCATGGAGGTCACGGACGAGGTATTTGAATCGACGCATAGCCTGGTGTTTGATCAGGCGGAAAACCGGTTGCATACCATTAAAGCGGTCATGGTCGCCACGCTGGCGGACGCCGATCCGCGCCAAGGCTGAAAAGGGGATTGAGGCGCGGCGCCCTGCCCCTGCCGGCATCATTTCCCCGTTCGGCGTACCTAACGGAGGCACGCTTCCCGTCCGGCACGCCGGGCGGGGTTTGGGCTAACGGGAGTCCAGCGCCCGTTAGCCTTGTCGTCAGCGGACCAGCGCCGCCTCGATTTTTACCACGGCTTTACGCACATGGGCAGGCGCGCCCACCGCGCATAGCGGCTTGTGGACTTCACCAGGGTAATACACCACAAAATCGCCGTTGTGCATGACAAACTGCTTTTCCTGATCGCCAGCGGCCAGAAAGGCGATATCTTTCTCCGCCAACCAGTCGGTATCGGGCTTGCCCGCCGGCAGGTTACTGAACGTCATGCCTTCCACGCCGTTTAGGATAATCTGAATATCCAAATACTTGGCATGGTACTCCGCACGGCGTTTTTCCTGCGGTTCGGTGCTGTCATTGGACACCAGGACAAACACCTGGTTGCCTTCAATCTCGTGCTTACCCAACGGCGTTTCGGCGGTGATATGCTGTTTTACATATTCGATGGCGGCGCGCAGCTTGGCTGGCAGGTAGGGCACGAGATCGAGGTGGTGGATATTACCGGTGATCATAATTGTTCCTTAAAAAATGAAATAACGTTTCATTATAAATCAGGTGTAACGGCTAAAGTGAGATATATTTAACACTTATTTTGATTAGCTAGCCAATCGTTTGCTTATTCATGAATATCGACGGTTTTAGCCCTTGAACTACGCGGGCACGCGCGTATAATTCCGGGCAATTTGCCGGGAGGATCAATGTATAGCACCGTGGTTTTCGACACCTATGACGATTGCCCCCTGCCCGTTGGCAGCCAACTGCCTTCATTGCTCCCGTTGCCCGTTTTATTATTTCAGTACCGGCCCCTCGTTGAGGGGCTTTTTTTTGCGCACCATTCCAGGCGCGACCTAAACTTGCGCCAGAGATCGGCGTCACCGTCATCCGTAAGGAGGAACAATAATGGCTAGTCCACTTTATCAAAAGCACATCATTTCCATAAATGACCTGAGCCGAGAGGATCTGGAGCTGGTGCTACGCACCGCCGCCGATCTGAAAGCCCATCCGCGGCCGGAACTGTTAAAGCATAAAGTTGTGGCCAGCTGTTTTTTTGAAGCTTCCACCCGCACCCGGCTGTCGTTTGAAACCGCCATTCACCGGCTGGGCGCCTCGGTGGTGGGTTTTCCCGACGCGGGCAATACGTCGATGGGCAAGAAAGGCGAAACCCTGGCGGACACCATATCGGTTATCAGCACCTACGTTGACGCCATCGTCATGCGCCATCCCCAAGAAGGCGCCGCGCGTCTGGCCACCGAGTTTTCCGGCGGCGTGCCCATCCTCAACGCCGGCGACGGCGCCAACCAGCACCCGACGCAAACCCTGCTGGACCTGTTTACCATCCAGGAGACCCAGGGGCGGCTCAACAATCTTAACGTGGCCATGGTGGGCGATCTGAAATATGGCCTCACCGTCCATTCCCTCACCCAGGCGCTGGCCAAGTTTACCGGTAATCACTTCTTCTTCATCGCCCCTGAAGCGCTGGCGATGCCATCTTATATCCTCAATATGCTGGCGGAAAAAGAGATTGAGTACAGCCTGCACGCCACGATTGAAGAGGTGGTGCCGGAGCTGGATATTCTGTATATGACGCGGGTGCAGAAGGAGCGGTTGGATCCGTCGGAATACGCGAACGTCAAGGCGCAGTTTGTCCTGCGCGCCGCGGATTTGCTTAAGGCGCGCGCGAATTTGAAAGTGCTGCACCCGCTCCCCCGGGTCGATGAAATCGCCCATGATGTTGACGCCACGCCTTATGCTTATTATTTCCAGCAGGCGGGCAACGGTATTTTCGCGCGCCAGGCGCTGCTCTCCCTGGTGCTTAACGATCAACAGGCAGCAGGTTAAGGGGGTATATGATGACTCAGGATAATAAATTGCAGGTTGAGGCGATTAATCGCGGCACGGTGATCGACCATATCCCGGCGCAGGTGGGCTTTAAGCTGCTGACGCTGTTTAAGCTGACCGCCACCGATCAGCGCATCACCATCGGGTTGAATCTGCCGTCCAATCAGCTGGGCAAAAAAGATCTGATCAAGATTGAGAACGTTTTTCTAACCGAACAGCAGGCCAATCAATTGGCCATGTATGCCCCGCACGCCACCGTTAACCGAATTGATAATTACGAAGTGGTGCGCAAGCTGACCCTGTCGCTGCCGGATCGGATCGACGGCGTTCTGACCTGCCCCAACAGCAACTGTATCAGCCGCAGCGAACCGGTTGCCTCCGGCTTCACGGTGAAAAGCCGCGGCAATCAGGTGCATTTACAATGCAAATACTGTGAAAAAGAGTTCGAGCATCAGGCGGTTATACAAAACTCCTGAGCTGGGCAATCGCCGCGTAAGTCCTTATAATACGCGGCAACCTTTTTTATACCCTGGATAATTCGCGTGGCGGGCAAGCCAACGCATCTGCAACGCGAAGTAGGATGGGTATATTCGCTGATCAACACACTAGGAGCCAACATGACCCGTATTATCAGTACCGAAAATGCACCGGCGGCCATCGGGCCTTATGTCCAGGCGGTCGACCTTGGCAATATGCTGTTCACCTCCGGGCAGATTCCGGTCGACCCCAAAACCGGCCTGGTGGCGGATGATATCGCGGCCCAGGCCCGCCAATCGCTGGAGAACGTACGGGCCATCGTTGAAGCGGCCGGCCTGAGCGTGGCCAATATTATAAAAACCACGGTGTTCGTCAAAGATTTAAACGATTTTGCCACCGTTAACGCCACCTATGAGGCGTTTTTCACGCAGCATAACGCTCCCTTCCCGGCCCGTTCGTGCGTGGAAGTGGCGCGTCTGCCGAAAGATGTGCAAATCGAGATTGAAGCGATTGCCGTGCGCGGGTAAATCAGGCCGGGCACGCAGCCTACAGGCGTGCCCGCATCGGCGTCAGTTAAGCCAGTTTTCTACCATTATGCCGTTAATACGCTGAAATTCGCGGGTATTATTCGTCACAATAATCAGGCCCTCGCTGCGTGCATGGGCTGCAATATGGATATCGTTAACGCCGATGGGGGTCCCTTTTCGTTCAAGGTCGGCGCGTATATCGCCATAGTGCATTGCCGCTTTATCGCCATAGCCTAATACGGTCAACCGCGAAACAAAATTTTCCACAACGAGTCGGTTGCGCGCCGCTGACGCACTTTTTTCCACGCCATGCAGCAGCTCGGCCAGCGTGATTGAAGACATGACCATTATCCCTGCATTGGCATTAAAAATATCCATTATTTCCAATGGCCGTCTTTTGATCACATAAATCACGATATTGGTATCAAGCATGTATTTAAACATTAAAAAGGCTCACGTTCCTGTTGCTCCTGGGGCGATCTTTCTTCCATAAAGTCATCTGATACCGCCGGGTCGGTAAGAAAAAAACTATCCCAGGTATTTTCTACGGGGGAAATAATTCTGTCTTTGCCTACCGTTCTGACGTTAACAATTTTTATATCATCGGCGAAGCGCAATTCAACCGGGATTCGCACCGCCTGTGAGCGATTATTGATAAACACGGTACTGCGCGCCACGATCCACTCCCCACGTCGAGTCAACTTGTCGCCCAAATTATACGTTAAAAATTGTATATGGCAAATGTATACATCACCTCCACCCGTTGATCCGTTGCCCCCTTTTGGTTAGAAAAAAGCCATCCCCGTCCGGTCTGCACCAAAACCCTGCAGATCGACGTCACACCGCGTCGTTTTCGCCTTTGGCGACGCGGTGCCGGCTGGCGCGCTTTATGCATGGAAGCTTTACGTGACGTTATTATCAGCGTTGATGGGCCAGCAAAGGTAAACAGATGATAAAAATCAATCTTTCCGGGTCGCCGTTTTTTGATGAAATGATCGCGGCCGACGGCGGGCACCGCAGCCATTACAACGCGTATTGGCAATGGCTACAGCAGGCGGACCAGCAGGCCATTGCGCAGAAAAAGGAAGAAGCCGAGCTACTGTTCCATCGGGTGGGCATTACCTTTAACGTCTATGGCGAAGAGGGGGGCACCGAGCGGTTAATCCCGTTTGACAGCGTGCCGAGAATTATCCCGGCCAAGGAGTGGGCCTGGATGGATCGCGGTATTCGCCAGCGGGTCCAGGCGCTGAACGCCTTTCTTTACGATATCTATCACGAACAGCACATTCTCAAGGCGGGCATCGTACCGGCGGAACAGGTGCTGGCCAACGAACAGTACCAGCCCTGCATGCAGGGCATCGATCTGCACAATAATACCTATGCGCATATTGTCGGCACCGATATGGTGCGCAACAGCGATGGCCATTACTATGTCCTGGAAGACAATCTGCGCACGCCCTCCGGCGTCTCTTATATGCTGGAAAATCGCAAAATGATGATGCGACTCTATCCAGATGTGTTTGCCAACCAGCATATCGCCACCATTGAACGCTACCCGTTCGACCTGCTGCAAACCCTGCGTGAAAGTACGGCGGTGGTCGATCCGACGGTGGTGGTCATGACGCCGGGGCGCTTTAACAGCGCCTATTTTGAGCACAGTTTTTTGGCGCAGCAAATGGGCGTTGAGCTGGTGGAGGCCGCCGATCTGTTTGTTAAACAAGGCGCGGTATTTATGCGTACCACCGAAGGGCCATGCCGGGTAGACGTGATTTATCGCCGCATTGACGATGCCTATATCGACCCGCTGGCGTTTCGCGCCGATTCCACGCTTGGCGTGCCGGGACTGCTGTCGGTCTATCGCGCCGGCGGCGTGGTGCTGGCCAACGCACTGGGCACCGGGGTGGCGGACGATAAATCCATCTATCCGTATGTGCCCGAGATGATCCGGTTCTACCTGTCCGAAGAGCCGATCCTCGGCAATATCCCCACCTGGCAGTGCCGGGATCCCGGCGCGCTATCCCATGTGCTGGCCAATTTAGCCACGCTGGTGGTGAAGGAGGTGCACGGCGCCGGCGGCTACGGCATGTTGATTGGTCCCAAAGCGTCGCGGGCCGAACTGGCCGAATTCCGGCAACGGCTGTTGGCCAATCCGAGTAATTATATTGCCCAGGAGACGCTGGCGCTCTCCACCTGCCCGACCTTTGTCGAGGAGGGGCTGGCGCCGCGCCATATTGATTTGCGTCCGTTTGCCCTGACCGGCGACGAGATCCGACTGGTGCCCGGTGGGTTGACGCGGGTGGCGCTGAATGCCGGATCGCTGGTAGTGAACTCTTCACAGGGCGGCGGCACCAAGGACACCTGGGTAATGGAGGATAATCAATGCTAAGCAGAACCGCCAGTGAACTCTATTGGATGGCCCGTTATCTGGAGCGGGCTGAAAGCATTGCACGGGTCCTCGATGTCACCTACAAGTTGTCCCTGATGCCGATCCGCAGCCAGCAAAACGAGGATTTAACGCTGCCGCTCAACCTGACCGGCGGCCATGAGCTGTTCGAAGAACACTATCCGCGGCTTACCATGCCGAACCTGCTGAACTTCTATGCCCTCGATCCGCGTAATCCCAGCAGTATCTATAGTTGTTTTGAAATGGCGTGGAATAACGCCCATGCGGTGCGCGGCAGCCTGTCTTCGGAAGTGT
>JAATGH010000478.1 GCA_015654745.1 Enterobacterales bacterium | reverse complement strand
TCCCATCAGGCGCAGCACCCGCCACACCCCCGCATCGCGAAACTGTAGGCGCGGCATGACCAACATGCCGATTTTTTTCAGGTGCGGCAGTTGATAGCCTAGCTGTAATAGCCCACCCACCACCACGGCCCAGGCCAACGCCAGCACCGGTGGATGAAAATACGGCGCGCCAAACAGCGCAAAACCCAACATGCTGACGTTAAGTAGCGTCGGCGCGAACGCCGGTACGGAAAAACGGTTCCAGGTATTGAGGATGGCGCCCACCAGTGACGCCAATGAAATCAGCAGAATATAGGGAAAGGTAATGCGCAGTAGCGACGCCGTCAGGGTGAACTTATCCGGTGTGTCGACAAACCCGGGAGCCGTCACCATGATCACCCAGGGCGCGGCCAGCATCCCCGCCACCGTTACCAACGCCAACGCCAACGTAAGCAACCCGGCGATATAGGCAATAAACGTCCGGGTGGCCTCTTCCCCTTGCTGCGTTTTATATTCCGCCAGGATCGGCACGAAGGCTTGCGAAAAGGCCCCTTCGGCAAAGATGCGCCGCAGCAGGTTGGGCAGTTTAAAGGCAACAAAAAAGGCATCCGTCGCCATCCCGGCGCCGAAGATGCGGGCGACCATCGCATCACGGGCAAAACCCAGCACCCGGGAAAACATGGTCATAGAACTAACAGCAGCCAGTGATTTCAATAAATTCATGTGTGATTATTTACCGCGCCTGGGCGTTGTGGCGACGAGCCGTGCACAACCGTGCTTTGCCTGCCTACCGCAACATCCCTCTCTTTTTATTAGTGCGCATAGTCTACCCTGACTTTAGGAAAGCGCTAGCCAGAGTTGTTACTTAGGGTAAGCAACGGCGGATCGGCCGCCGCAAGGCGGCCACCCAGTGCATGGGGCTGGATTATAATGTCAGCACCAAATGGTGATGGCCGCCGTCCAGGGGCGCATGGACCTGTCGGCCCACCACCTCCAGCGGCAGATGGTCCAGCACGGCCGAGCCAACGCCGCGGCCACCGGCGCCGCCATTGGTCACCTTGATGCTGTAGTGGGTATCGAGCACCCGCACCTCGGCGTCATAGCCCGGCCAGTCGGCCGGAATACAGGGGTCGATTATCAGCGTCGGCCCCTCGCGACGGATGCCGAGAATACCCTCGACGCCGGCTCGGTACATCCAGCCGGCCGACCCCGTATACCATGTCCAGCCGCCACGCCCGACGTGCGGCGCGACCGAGTACACATCGGCGGCGATGACGTAAGGCTCAACCTTATAGCGGGCCACCTGCTTAGGCGTGAGCGCATGGTTAACCGGATTGAGCAGCGCGAACAGCTCATGTGCCTTATCGCCCTGTCCCAGGCCGGCAAAGGCCAGAATCGCCCACATGGCGGCATGGGTATATTGTCCGCCGTTTTCACGCAGGCCGGGCGGGTAACCTTTGATATAACCCGGATCGCGCTCAGTGTGATCAAAGGGTGGGGTAAAAAGCAACGCCAGTTGGTCCGTACGCCGGATTAACAATCGGTCCAGCGACGCCATGGCCATGGCCGCCCGCTGCGGATCGGCCGCCTCGGACAGTACCGACCAGGACTGGGCAATGGAGTCAATGCGGCACTCGTCGTTTTCCCGGCTCCCCAGCCAGCTGCCGTCGTCAAAAGTGGCGCGGCGATACCATTCACCATCCCAGGCGTCGCGTTCGATGGCCTGGCGTACCGATTCGGCGTGGGCACGCCAGCGTGCCGCCCGCTCCGGTTCCCGGGCCTCGACCCAGGGCGAAAACAGCCTGAGGGTGCGAATCAACAGCCAGCCAAGCCAAACGCTTTCGCCTTTGCCGCCTTCCCCCACCCGATTCATGCCGTCGTTCCAGTCCCCGGTGCCCATCAGCGGTAAGCCGTGTTCTCCGGTCAAGGTGAGGCATTGTTCGATACCCTGCACGCAATGCTGGTATAGCGTCGCGCTTTCACCCGCGACCATTGGCTGGAAAAAGGCATCATGTTCACCGTCGGCCAGACGCGGCCCCTCCAGATAGGGCAGGACCTCATCCAGTACCGTCTCATCGTGGCTGCAGGCGATATAGGTCGCCACCGCAAACGACAGCCACACCCGATCATCGGAAATCCGGGTGCGCACACCTTGCCCGGAATGTGGCAACCACCAATGCTGCACATCCCCTTCGGGAAATTGCCGTCCCGCGGCGCGAAGCAAATGACCGCGGGTTTTTTCCGGCTGTGAAAAGGTGAGCGCCATCCCATCCTGCAACTGATCGCGAAATCCATAGGCGCCGCTGGCCTGATAGAAACCCGAACGGGCCTGGATCCGGCAGGCCTGGGTTTGGTAAAGCAGCCAGCCGTTTAGCATAATATCCATCGTCGGATACGGCGTGGTCACCTGCACCGCCCCCAACCGCCGTTGCCAATGCTCCTTCACCTGTGCGAGCACCGCATCCAGATCCGCGCCGCGATACTTTTCAATCAATTGCCGCGCGCTTTGCGCCGAATCACTTTGCCCGACAAACCAGACAATTTCCACGGTTTGATTTACCGCAATCTCTACCGGAGCCTGTAGAACCGAGCAAGGATCAAACCCCGCGCCGCTGGCGCCGCTAAGATGACTGCCGCTCATTAACGCCGCGGGAGCGTTTAATGAACCGTTGCGGCCAAGGAATTCGCTGCGATCGGCGGTGTAGGCGTCCTGGCGGCCATTGAGGTCGGCAAACGCCACGCGTCCTTGAAACGCGGTGGCCCAGGAGTTACGTACCAATATCGCGCCGGTCTGCTCGTCCCGTTCACTTATAATAAAAGGACCGGATGCGCTGCGCGACGTGCCCAAAACCCATTCAACGTAAGCGGAAACGGACAGCCTGAGCGGCCGTTCGCTGAGATTGCGCAGGGTAAGGCGGGAGATTTTGATCGAATCCTCCAGCGGTACGTACTGCAGCAGATCGGTCGAGCACTCAAGCGTATGGTGCTCAAATTGCGAATAGCCGAAACCATGGCGGGCCAAATAGCGTCCGCCGTCGTCAATGGGATGGGCGGTAGGACACCACAGGGTGCCGGTATTCTCATCGCGGATATAAATGGCTTCACCACCGCTATCGAGCACCGGATCGTTCAACCACGGGGTCAGTTGGTTCTCCCGGCTATTTTGTGACCAAGTATAACCGCTGCCCCTGGCCGAGACCTGAAAGCCAAAGTCTTCATTGGCAATAACGTTTATCCAGGGTGCCGGCGGTTGCTGTTCCTTATCCATTATCACCACATATTCACGGCCATTGTCGGCGAACCCGCCGGCGCCGTTATAAAACGCCAGGCCGGCGGGTATCCGCAACTGGCCGGGGAGCGGCAGATGCAGCTTGCGTTGCGGCAGTAGCGTCACCGGCGGCAAATCAAGCGACGCCAGTTGGGCGCCTATGGTGCCGCGCCGCGCCAGCAAGGCGACCCGGGCCACCGATTGCAGTAACATACGCGCTTCCTGGGTCATCAGATCGGCGCGCAGAGTATAGACACTGCCGCGTCTGGAATCGCCCGAATAGCGCGGGTGGGACTGACTGCTGCGTACCGCCGTTTCAATGGCGATTTGCAAGTCCTGTAAGTAGGATGATGAGTGCTCGTTGATGATCACCAGATCGACGCTAAGCAGTTTCATATGCCAATATTCATGGGCGCGCAGCAGCTGTTTGACCTGGGCGATATCCTGAATATCGTCGATACGCAGCAGCACGATGGGCAAATCGCCGGAAATCGACATCGGCCAGAGAGCGGACTGGGCGCCGGAGCCGCGAATGATGGTGGATGACGGCGCGCGAAAACGCGAGTCGGCATACAGCAGCGGCGCCGCCAGGCGTTGAAAATCAGCGGCCTCTTCGGTATTGATATCAAGGTGTCTTAATTGCACCTGCGCCTGGGTCCAGGCCAGGGTTTTGGCACGCTTATACGCGCCGCGATCGTGATGCTTATCAATTAGCGCCATCAACGCGGCTTCGGAGCCGGCAACCAAGGTCCAGAACGTGATCCGCACCGAGGTACCTGAGGGAATACGTACCTGACGGCGCAGGGAAAATATCGGATCCAGCACCGTACCGACGGTATTGGATAGCGGCTCGCGACCGATAATGGCGTCACCCAGCGTCGGTGCGGTGCCACGACCAATAAACCGCGCCCGGTCGGTTTCATATTGAGTATCGCCCAGGCTCTCGCCTTCCACGATCGCCAAATGCGCCGCCCATACGCGGGGTTCGTCGGCGGCACGCGGACGCCGGGTGGCGATAAGCGCGCTAAATTCCGGTACAAACCGGGTTTGCACGAACATCTTGGCGAACGCCGGATGGGCAATATCGGTAGCATCCGGCGCCAATACGATTTCCGCATAGGAGGTCAGTTCGACCTCGCGCGTACGGCGACCGCTGTTGGTCAGCATGACACGTCTGACCTCGCCGTCATCCTCGCCGGAGACCAAGACGTTCATGGTGGTGGTCAGCGTGCGGTCATGGTGGATGAAAGTCGCGTCATCCTCGCTAAAAATAACCTGGTTGTAAGACTTGCCCTTTAGCGCGCGTACGCGGCGTTCGCTTTGAGTGGTAATACCATGCAGTTGCAGACCGGCCGACCAGATTTTACCGCTGCGCAGATCGCGCAGGCGAATGAACGATCGGCTGTCATCCCGCGTGACATCCTCGCGCCAGCGGGTAATGGCAATATTGCCCCAGCGGCTATAGCCGCCGCCGGAAACCGTAAGCATGACCGCATAATGACCATTGGAAACCAGATGCGTAATCGGCGCGCCGACGGGCAGCGCGGAAAAGCGACGTTGGGCCGTGTAGGCGTGTCCCGTCTTGACCAGGGCTTTTTTCACTTCCTCCGCATGGGGTTTGGTTAACGCGACTTCACGCGGCATACGCTCTTGCAATAAGAGTTCACTGGATTGAATCATCGGTTCACGATGGAAACGCGCGCGCATCCGGCCTTGTAATAACGTATTGTCCAGGGCGACGATGCTCATCCCCTGGTGGTGGGCCATATAGCTGCGCACGATGGCCACCTTCTGGTTGGCCGGCAACCGCGCGGCGGTGTAG
>JAATGH010000129.1 GCA_015654745.1 Enterobacterales bacterium | reverse complement strand
CCGCGCGAACGCGAGCAGGGCACCCTTGATCACCTGCTGGTTTCACCGCTATCCACCTGGCAGATTTTTGTCGGCAAGGCGGGTCCGGCGCTGATGGTGGCGTCCGTACAAGCCTCTATCGTACTGGCGATCGGGATCCTGGGCTATCGCATCCCCTTCGCCGGTTCGCTGCCGATGTTTTATTTCACCATGCTGCTGTAGGGCTTATCCCTGGTGGGTTTTGGTCTGCTGATCTCCGCCTTGTGTTCAACGCAGCAGCAGGCATTTATCGGAGTTTTTGTGTTTATGATGCCGGCGATCTTGCTGTCGGGCTATGTGGCGCCGGTGGAAAACATGCCCGAGTGGCTGCAAATGATCACCTGGATTAATCCGGTGCGTCATTTTACCGACATCATCAAGGAAATTTATCTTAAGGATGCGGATTTTGACGTAATCTGGCACAGCCTATGGCCGCTGCTGGTGATTACCGCCACCACCGGCAGCGTGGCGTATTGGATGTTTCGCCGTAACATCGCCTGACGGTGGGGCGTATAGGCTCTCCTATTTGGCCGGCGCGTCGCCTGCCCCATAACCCGAAATGGTCTTGCCTTGGGTTTCGCGCCCCAGCGCAACCAGCAAACAGATTAAAATCGCCACGGTGCCGGCCACTATCGCCATAGCCAGGCCATAGTTATTACCATGGGCTTCGGCAATGCGCGATTGCAGGGTGGCGTTCACCGAGGCAATCAGATTGCCCAGTTGATAAACAAACCCCGGCAATACCGCCCGCGAATTGGCGGGTACCAGTTCGGTAAGATAGGTGGGCACCACGCCCCACGCCCCCTGCACCATAAACTGCATCAGGAACGCTCCCAGCCCGATCATCACCGAACCGGTGGAAAACGCCCATAACGGCAGGATCGGCAACGTTAACAAGGCCGCAAAGATCATGGCCTTTTTACGGCCGATTTTTTCCGACAGGGCGCCAAAGCATATTCCGCCCAGCATGGCGGCAATATTGTAGCAAATCGCGATGATACTGACGGTATGGGGGGGAAAACCATGCTGTACCTTCAAGAAGGTGGGATAGAGATCCTGGGTACCGTGGCTGAAAAAGTTAAAGCAGGCCATCAACGCCACCATATATAGACAGAGCTTCCAGTGGGCACGGACGATCGGTAATAACGCGACGCTCTCTTTACGTTCCCGCGCGGCCAGCCAAACCGGTGATTCGGGAACCTTAAAGTAAATATACGGCAGCAGCAACACCGGCAGTGCGCCAATCAGGAACATACCGCGCCAGCCTATCAGGCTAAAGAACAGGCCAAAGATAATGGCCGCCAATAAATAACCGGCGGGATAACCTGCCTGGAAAATACCCGACATCAGACCACGGGATCGATCCGGTATGGTTTCCATCGCCAAAGACGACGCGACGCCCCATATCCCGCCCATAGCCACGCCATATAGCACCCGCAGGCCGATAAATATCGCCAGCGTAGGCGACCAGGCGGATAGCAGTTCAAAGACCGAGAACAACAATACATTAATCATCAGGATCGGGCGGCGGCCATATTTTTCCGCCAAACGGCCGAATAAGAGCGCGCCTAGCGGACGTACCGCCAGCGTCAGCATAATGGAGATGGATACGCTGGCAATATCGGTATGGAACCAGGCGGCCAAATCGCTGAGTACAAATACGAGAATAAAAAAGTCGAAAGCGTCCAGCATCCAGCAGGCAAAACAGGCCAAAGCCACATTGCGCTGGGTTGAGGTCCAATTGAACATAGTCGTAATCCTATCTTTGAATCGGCCAGAGTTTCGGTGCGCCGAAAAAATAAGCTATGGTCAGGCAAACGGCGAGGGAAGAATCCCTGTCACCCGAGCGGGATATATATCCTCAGCGTGCAAACGATGAGGTATAGCGGATTAGGTTATTTTTTAATGTTAACCATTTGTTTATAGCAGGTTATAACCATGGGAAGCAGATGGTTTTGTTACCATTATCATCAAAGTGTAAGCGTGGATTACGACGCGTAAAAAAAGGCCCGGCGGCAACACATAACCTGTGCGCACCGGGCCGATTAGCCTCATCGGGTGGGGATGTATTGCTACGCGTTAGGGACGCGCCGCGCTCCCATCCGGCGTCCGGGCCATGGTCCAGGACGGCAGACCGCCGGCGCACGGGTAGCGGCGGGCTTGCTCCTCATCAATATCCACCCCCAGGCCGGGGCGACCGCTAACATAAGCATAGCCACGATCGATTTCGTGGCAGCCGGGGAAGACCTCACGCAGCGCTTCATTGATGGGGGTATATTCCTGGATGCCAAAATTGGTCACGCTCAGATCAAGATGGAGGTTGGCCGCTACGCCGATAGGCGAAATATCACCCGGGCCATGCCAGGCGGTACGCACACCGTGCAGTTCGCTTAGCGTCGCCAATTTTTTCGCCGGCGTAATGCCGCCAATGGTACTGACGTGACACCGGATGAAATCGATCAGATTATGGGTAATCAGCGGCCGCCATTCATTGATATGGGTAAACAATTCGCCCATGGCGATTGGGGTGGAGGACTGGGACCGCAACATTTTCAGCCACTCAATATTTTCCGGCGCAACCGGATCTTCCAGATAAAACAATTGGTATTGTTCAAGCGTCTTGGCTAGCTGAATGGCGGCAATAGGCGCCACGCGCTCATGCACATCATGAATAAACTCTACGCCAAAACCGAGAGTATTACGCAGGTGTTCAAACAGCCGCGGTACGCTTTTCACATAGGCTTCGGGATCGAAATAGATTCCGGCGGTCCTGGTGCGCGGTGAACGTTTCGGCTGAATATTTTTTGCCCGCGCCAGTTGGGTTGCAATGAGCTTAAGATCGTCGGTGCCCGCTCCGCCGTACATGCCCATCTGGCAGCGCACATGCTGGTAACCCTCGTCCATCATGGCGCGGACATTATCTTCCACTTCAAACTCGTCGCCACCGTCGGTATGACGGTACAGCGGCACGCCGTCGCGGCATTTGCCACCCAGAAGATCATAAACCGGCAGACCCGCCACTTTGCCTTTGATGTCCCATAGCGCCATATCGATGCCGGAAAGGGCATTGTTCATGATAGGGCCGCTGCGCCAATAGCCGCTGACACAGGCCGATTGCCAAATATCTTCGATGCGCGAAGGATCCTTACCGATTAAAAACGGCGCCATGTATTCATCGATGGCGGTTTTAACCGCAAAAATACGCTGGGTAAAGGTGGCACATCCCAGGCCGTACAGGCCGGGCTGGTTGGTTTCCACCTTTACCACCGCCAGATCGATACCGCCCGGCGCGGTTAAAATAGTTTTTACATTGGTGATCTTTAGGTTTTCCACACTCGCTCCTTAATGTTCCCATACCGCCATCGATTCGACGGCTTACGCTGCGGTAAGCGGACGATCGCGCCGGATAACACACAACCAAAATTAAACGCAGTTTATACCACGGCCAGGATTGTACGTGGCCAAGGGCCGCGGGACAGAATGGCCGCCTTTACCGCCAATGTCATATGATGTCCTACAACTTATAAAGTTTATATCACTATCGACAGGAATCTGGAAGCAGCACTTTATAATAATGTGCGCCTGGTCATATTTTATCATTATCATACTGAAATAATAACCAATATTCCCGCCGTTATCATTTAAAAATTGCGTGATACAAAAGCTTTTTTGTGATCAATGCGTCAAATTTGTTCCTATTCGTTTGCTTTAACCTCAGCGTTACCTCAGTTTATATATGAATGATGTCCTACAAGTTTGTTATCAGCCATCAGCACTAAACAGAGGAATTATCATGTCAGGACTTTTTGATCTTTCAGGGAAAACGGCGTTGGTTACCGGCTCGGCACGCGGGTTGGGCTTATCCTATGCGCAAGGGCTGGCCAAGGCCGGCGCCACGGTGATCTTAAATGATATCCGCGCCGGATTAATGGATGAATCGGTGCAAAATCTACGAGCGCAAGGGTTTCAGGCTCATGGCGTGGTGTTTGACGTCACCGATGAACGCGCCGTCGAACAATCTTTTGTCCAGCTAAATGAGCAGGGATTGCATATTGATATCCTGATCAATAACGCTGGCATACAGTTCCGCCAGCCGATGGTCGATTTAGCGTTGGAAAATTGGCAACGGGTGATTGATACCAACCTGACCAGCGCCTTTATCGTGTCCCGCGCCGCCGCCAAACGCATGATTGCGCGGGGCCAGGGCGGCAAGATTATCAATATAGGCTCATTGACCAGCCAAGCCGCACGCCCCACCGTCGCGCCTTATACCGCCGCCAAGGGCGGGATCAAAATGCTGACCTGCGCCATGGCGGCGGAATGGGCGGAATTTAATATTCAAACCAATGCCATTGGACCCGGTTATATCCTAACCGATATGAATACCGCGCTGATTGATAATAAAGAGTTCGATACCTGGGTAAAAAATAGCAACCCCTCAAAGCGCTGGGGTAAACCCGAAGAACTGATTGGCACCGCCGTTTACCTGTCCTCTTCGGCCTCGGATTATGTCAATGGCCAGATAATCTACGTCGATGGCGGTTGGCTGGCGGTTCTATAAACAGGCGTTTGGTGGGTGTTGATGCCGGGACCTTACTCCCCCACGGCGCCCACCCGCCCACCGCGCTAACGCATACATCATTATTATCACGACTTGGGAATGCGGACATGAGTCAACATATGCAACGACCTTTGGCGCCCGTGCGCTGGAAAAAACTGATCCCTATCGCCTTTATTACCTACAGCCTGGCGTATTTGGATCGCGCCAATTACGGTTTCGGCGCGGCGTCCGGGCTCGCCCGTGATCTCGATATCACTCCAGGCATGTCTTCGTTATTGGGCGCGCTTTTTTTCCTAGGCTATTTTTTCTGCCAGGTCCCCGGGGGAATTTACGCGGAAAAACGCAGTGCCAAGACCCTGATTTTCTATAGCCTGGTGTTATGGGGCATCTTGGCCACCGCCACCGGACTGATTAACAGCGTGTTGCTGCTGAGCATCATCAGGTTTTTGCTGGGCGTGGCGGAAAGCGTGGTCATGCCGGCCATGTTGGTATTTCTTAGTCATTGGTTCACTAAACAAGAACGTTCCAAAGCCAATACCTTCCTGTTCTTGGGCAACCCTATTACCGTGCTGTGGATGTCGATATTGTCGGGTTATTTGGTGCAATCCTTCGGCTGGCGCGGGATGTTTATTCTTGAGGGTTTGCCGGCGATTATCTGGGCGGTCGTCTGGTGGTTTATTTTTGTCGATCGGCCAAAAGAAGCGACCTGGCTGACCCACCAGGAAAAACAGGATTTGGAAAGCGCGCTGGCCGCCGAACAAACCGCTATGGCGCCGATTAAAAACTATAGCGAAGCCTTTCGCTCCAAAAAAGTCTTATCACTGTCGTTTATCCACTTTTTATGGAATATCGGCATGTACGGTTTCATCATGTGGTTGCCGTCAATCCTTAAAACCGCCTCGGGCTTAGGTATCGTGGCCACCGGCTGGCTGTCCGCCGCGCCTTATGTCCTGGCGGTGCCGTTAATGTTGTCCGCGTCGTGGTTTTCCGACCGGTTCCAGAATAGAAAACTGATCGTTTTACTATTCTTAGGTATCGGCGCGGCCAGTTTTATCGGTTCATTCACGTTAGGCTCGTCCCATTTCTGGCTGTCCTATGTGCTACTGGTGATTGCCGGCGGCGCCATGTATACCCCTTACGGCCCGTTTTTCGCCGCCGTCCCGGAGCTGATCCCACGTAATGTGGTTGGGGGCGCCATGGCTTTTATCGTCAGCTTCGGCGCGCTGGGTTCGTTTGCCGGCTCCTGGGTGGTGGGTTATCTGAACGGCACCACCGGGGGTCCGGCCGCGTCCTATGTTTTTATGGGCGTATCGCTGGTGATCGCGGTGCTGTTAACCGCCTTCACCCGCTTCACCGCTCAGCGGCCGACGGCCGCATCACAGGGAACCGCCGCGTCATTATCCGTGGAATGATATGAAGCCCCGGGGCATCCGGGATTTTGCCGGATGGCCCGCGGCGGCCCTCGCGGGATAACGTAAAATCAGCTTATTTTCCCGACCGGGCGGCGGCAATTAGCGCCTGACCCAAGGCCAGACCACCGTCGCCGGCCGGTAGCCGGGAAGGCTGCAGGATCCGCAGATCGGATAATTCCGCCACCAGGAGTTCCCTAAACAGGCGGTTATGCATCACCCCGCCCGAAAGCGCTAGCGTATCCAGGTCATATCGCCGCGCGGATTGGCGCGCCAGCGCGGCAAACCCCCGAGCCAGCGCCAGATGAAAAGCGTAGGCGCGGTCAGCGGGCTCCGCGCGCCAGGCCAGCCATTGGCGCCAGAACGTGGCCAGATCCAATCGGTCACCGAGCAACGGAAGGGTGACGGGAATATCGGCAGGGGAAGCGGCGGCCGGCGCGCGCCAAGCCAAGGCTTCCAGCCGGCAGGCGGCCTCCCCTTCCCAGCTGATTTCCCGCCCACACAGCCCCAGCGCCGCGGCTACCGCATCAAATAATCGCCCGGTGGACGACGCCGCGGGGGCATTGATACCCCGGCTTATCGCGCGGGCCAGCAGTTCCCCCTCGGCAATCGGGACGGCCTCGGCCTCGGGCACATCACGCCACCCAGGCACAAAACGTAGCCATTGCGCCAACAGGTTGCGCCACGGCTGGCGCGATGCCAGATCCCCTCCCGGCATGGCGACGGCGGGCAACCCGCCTAGCCACTCGCAGCTGCAATAATCCACCCTCAGGCATTCGCCACCCCACCATCGACCGGGGCTCCCAGCGGCGGTATCCGCGCTATCTTCGCCCGCGCGCGGCGCACCATAGCCTAACCCATCCAGGGCCAGGCCGATAACCGGGCCGGCGTCACGGGGCCAGCCCTGCTCCGCCAGGCAGGCGACCAGGTGTGCGTGATGGTGCAACACGCTGGCGCAGGGTACGCCGAGATCGGCCGCCAAGGCCTCGCCCCAGCGGCGGCTGTGATAGCCGGGATGGGCGTCCACCGCCACCTGCGCGGGCGTAAAATCCCAAATGGCGCGATAAAGCGCCAATGCCCGGCGCTGTTGCTCATGGATCCCTTCATCGGCCAGATCCCCTAAATGCTGGCTCAGCACCGCCTGTCCGTCCCGTAACAGGCAAAAGGTATTTTTTAAATCCGCGCCCATGGCCAGGATGGCCGGGGATTCGGCAAACCCCGGCGGCAAAGCGATAGTATCAGGAACATAACCCCGCGAGCGGCGCAACATTTCCACGCCCGGGCCGGTTAATCGAACCAGGGAATCGTCGGCGCGCTGGACGATATCGCGATCGTGCAAGAGCCAGCCGTCGGCGATCGCGGCCAGATCTTCCAGCGCCCGCTGGTTGTCCAGCGCCGGCGGGCGGCCATTGAGGTTGCCGGATGTCATCACCAGCGGCCGGCCGACGCCACGCAGCAATAAATGCTGCAGCGGATTGGCCGGCAACATCACGCCTAGCTCATGTAATTCTGGCGCTATCAACTCACATAGCGGTCGCCCACGCGGTTCGTGAATCGGGTCGGCGACCGTCCGCGCCGCGTCAAGGGGCCTGGACAATACCCCGCCCAACGCGGCATGCCGCGTGTCGGCCGGCCAGGGGATTAGCACAATAGGCGCGGCGGGAGAATGCAGCAGCGCGGTCAACGCCGGATCGATACGTCCAAGCCAATGCTGCAGCCAGTCTATATCAGGCACCATCACCGCCAAGGGTTTGCTCGGCCGGCGTTTGCGTTGCCGTAGCCGCGCCACCGCCACGGCATTGGTGGCATCGCACGCCAGATGAAATCCGCCCAGCCCTTTTATCGCCAGGATTTCGCCGGCACACAGCCGACGGACGGCTTCGTCAACAGCGTGGTCCCGCGTGGCCAATATCGCGCCCTGGGCATCCGCTAGCCAGACCTGCGGCCCGCAGTGGGGACACGCGTTCGGCTGGGCGTGGAAACGACGATCGGCCGGGTTTTGATATTCGGCCAGGCACTCGGGACATAATGGAAAACGATCCATGGCGGTATTCGGCCGATCGTAAGGCATGCGGCGGATCAAGGTAAAGCGCGGTCCACAGTGGGTGCAGTTGATAAAAGGGTAGCGCCAGCGGCGATTGGCGGGATCGTTTAATTCGGACAGACAGTCACCACAGGTGGCGGCATCGGGCACTACCTGGGTTGCCATGGCGCCGCCGTGGCTGGGAACGATGCTAAAACCCGAGGGACGAATGGCCCAGTGCCAGGGCTGGGTCTCTATACTGTCGATGGCCGCCAGCGGCGGACAGCAGCGCCGCAGTTCAACGATAAACCTCGTGGTGTCGCCGCCCCACAGGCGCACTTCAACCCCGGCGGCGTTATTACCGACATCGCCGGTAAATCCGAGACGCTGGGCCACCTGCCACACGGTCGGACGAAAGCCCACGCCCTGGACCTTACCTTTGATGATTAGCCGCACGCCGTTACTGGCCATCGTTATCTCCCGCTTAACAAATCCTCGGCAGCGGTTCGTCATGGGGCAGATCGAGCAACCGGCTCACGCCGTACAGCCCGCTCAGCCGCACCTGCTTATCGCCGGTCACCTCACCGATCGTGGTGGCGCCATGCCCCAAGGGATGGTGGCGCAGCGTTTGCAGTACCTCATGCTCGGCCTCCGGGCTGACCACCAGCACCAGCTTGCCTTCATTGGCAAAATTCAGCGCCTCCAGACCCAGCAGTTCGCATAGCCCGCGTACCGTGGTTTTCACCGGCAGCGCGGCCTCATTGACACTCATGCCGCAGCCGCTGCCGCGGGCAAACTCGTGCAATATGGCGGTGACGCCGCCGCGCGTGGCGTCACGCAGCGTGCGTATGCCTGCTATGCCGCGCAGCGGCGCGATCAGCGGGGCCAATACCGCGCAGTCGCTGACCAGATCCGTCTCCATGCCAAGATTTTCCCGCAGATTAAGGATCGTCGCGCCGTGATCGCCCAAGGTACCGCTAACCAGTATGCGATCCCCGACGCGGATTTGGGTCACGTCCCAATTCAACCCCTGGGGAATGACGCCCAGGCCGGCGGTATTGATAAACACTTTATCCACGGCGCCGTGCGGCACCACTTTGGTATCGCCGGTAACGATCTGGATACCCGCGTCCCGGGCGGTGGCGGCCATGGACTGCACAATACGTTGCAACGTCTCCAGCGGCAGACCCTCTTCGAGGATAAAGCCGCATGACAGCCAGCGCGGCGTCGCGCCGCTTACCGCCACATCGTTGGCGGTGCCGCAGACGGCTAACTTGCCGATATCCCCACCGGGGAAAAACAGCGGGTCTACCACATAGCTGTCGGTGGTAAACGCCAGCCGATCGCCCAGTCCGTTCAGTTCGGCCAGCGGCAGACGCGCCTGATCTTCCCCGGTGCGCAGCAGCGGGTTGTCAAACGCATTGATAAACACATCGCCGATCAGCGCCTGCATGGCACCGCCGCCGTTGCCGTGCGCCAGCGTAATCTGTTTGTTCATGCCTCACTCCGACGATATTGATACCACGCGGCGCAAGCGCCCTCCGAGGACACCATCAACGCACCGAACGCATTTTCCGGCGTGCATACATTGCCAAACAACGGACAGTCGGCCGGCTTACAGCGGCCGGTCAGCACCGCGCCGCAGCGCGCGCGCGGGTCGTCCGCCACCGGATGTTGCCGGGGATTGAAACGCCGCTCGGCGTCATACTCCATCCACTCGGGACGCAGGCTGACGCGGGAGTCGTTGATCACCCCCAGGCCACGCCATTCACTGGCGCCCTCGGTAATAAATACATGGTCCATGGCGCGTTGCGCCAGGCCGTTGCCCTGTTCGGGCACCACGCGTCGATATTGATTTTCCACCGTACAGCGTCCCTCGGCATATTGCTCAATCAACATCAGCAAGCCCTGCAGGATATCCCCCGGCTCAAACCCGGTCACCACCACCGGCTTATGGCACACGTCGCTAATATAGGCAAACGGCTGCTCGCCGATCACCATGCTGACATGCCCCGGCGCAATAAAGCCATCGATGCGGACATCCGGCTGGCCGAGCAGGCTTTTCAGCGTGGGCATCAAGGTAATATGCTGGCAAAACAGAAAAAAGTTTTCCACGCCCTCGGCGCGCGCCTGCTGCAGGGTAATGGCGCTGGCGGGCATGGTGGTTTCAAAGCCAATGCCGAAGAACACTACTTGGCGCTCGGGGTGTTGTTTGGCGATAGCCAGCGCGTCGAGCGGAGACCACACCATGCGCACATCGGCACCCTGCTGACGTGCCGTAAGGAGGGAACCATGGCGGCCGGGCACCCGCATGGCATCGCCAAAGGTGCAGAAAATGACCCCGGGGCGCAGAGCGATTTCCAGACAGGCGTCAATGCGGCCGGCCGGCAGCACACATACCGGGCATCCCGGCCCGTGGATAAATTCCAATGCCGGCGGCAGCAGCTTGTCGAGACCGAATTTAAAAATGGCATGGGTATGGCCGCCGCAGACCTCCATCACCTGCAGCGGGCGCTCGGCGGTATAACCGGTCAGCGGCATCCGCTCGGCAATCCGCGCCACCAGCCCCTTGACCAGCTCCGGCTGGCGATACTCGTCAACGAACCGCATGGGCTTCGCCTCCGCGCAGGAACAAACCGACATCCGGTTCCACCTCGCCCATCTGCCGCAGGGCCTCCAGGGTCTCCCTGGCTTCCCCCTCGTCCAGCAGGCTCATGGCAAAACCCACGTGAACCAGGACCCATTGACCGGGCAGCGCCGCCATAGCCGCGTCGTCAGCACAAACCAGTCTGACATTGACCCGCCGCCTGACGCCGCATACATCCACCCAAGCGTTGCCTGGACCGGTTTCGTCCAGCGCAATGACCTGGCCGGGAATGCCTATACACATATCATATTTCTCCAGCCCGTACAGTCAGGCGTTTCTCGGTTGGCCGCCGAACTGCCGGCGGCGCCGCGGTTAACCACCCAGCTGCTCGTCCAGCCAGTCGATCCAGTCCTGCATACCTTCACCGGTGGTGGCGGAGAGCATCAGGACCTTAATGGCCGGATTCACCCGGCGGGCGTTGGTTATACAGGCGTCGACGTTAAAATTAACCCAAGGCAGCAAATCCGTTTTATTCAGGATCATAACGTCGGCAGCGGCAAACATATGGGGATATTTTAAGGGCTTGTCCTCACCTTCGGTGACCGACAGCACCACGACCTTGTGGCGTTCCCCGAGATCAAAGCCCGCCGGACACACCAGATTACCTACGTTTTCAATAAACAGCAGGCTATGGTCCGGCGGCGCCAACCGCTGGGCGGCGTCCAGGATCATCTGCGCGTCGAGATGGCAGCCCTTGCCGGTATTCACCTGGATCGCGGGAGCGCCGGTGGCGCGAATCCGATCGGCGTCATTGGTGGTTTGCTGGTCACCTTCGATCACCGCGCAGCTTACCCGATCCTTGAGTCGTTGCAGCGTTTCGGTCAGCAGCGTGGTTTTGCCCGAACCGGGGCTGGAAACCAGATTAAGCGCCAGGATATGTCGCGCCAGGAAGCGTTCGCGATTTTGAGCCGCCAGACGGTTATTTTTATCCAGCACGTCAATTTCGATATCCACTAAACGGCGCTGGCTGAGACCGGGCGCGTGAACACCTGCCTCGCCCCGGCCATAGTGCAGATCATTGTGCAGATCGTGTTGTGCCTCATCGGGCCAAGCCCCCCGCTGCGTCGCCGGCGGAACCGCGTCGCCGGCGGATTCCTGGTCTCGGCGCACGGCCGGCGGCAGCCCATTGTAATAATGGTGATGTACCTCGGCATGGTAGTGATGATGATGAATCACCAGCGGCGCCGCCGCGCCGTTGCCCGGCAGCGTGATACGGCGCGGCGCCAGGGCCGCGGACGACTGGCCCTCCATCCGGTCTTCTACCGGGCTATGTTCATGGGCCGTCTCGCCGGGAGTATGCTCATGGACGTGGAAATGGCCATGTGGATGGGTATGTCCGTGGGCGCCCGCATCGAAGATGTGGCCATGGACGCGTCCATGGGTATGCTCATGAGACCCCGCGTCCGCGGTGTGGCCATGAACGTGACCATGCGGATGGGTATGATCATGGACATGATGAGAATCCTCTTGGGCTGGCTCGTCACCCTCAATATGGCGCTCGCCTTCGGCGCAACCGCAGGTACTGCACATGAATACTCTCCTCGCTTAACGATGTATCGGGTTGGCCTAGCGCATCAGGCCACTTCAAGACGTTTAATGTGAATATTGTCATGGGCGTCGGTCTGCAGGGCATGGCCACCACAAAGGGCAGATCAGCACGGGCGCGTCCGGCAACATCACCTGCTGTTGGCAAGCGGTACACCAGGCTTGCGCCGGCTGTAGCTCCAGGTGGAGCAAACAGCCCTGCGCCAACGTACCGCGGCACACCATATCAAAGCAAAATTGCAGCGACTCCGCCTCCACGCAGGAGAACGCCCCTATAGCCAGCCAGACGCCGGTAACGCGACTGGCTCCGTTTAATCGCGCCTGCTGTTCCACAATCTCCAGCGTATTCTGCGCCAGGGTTAATTCATGCATGCGTCATCCCACCCAATACTCCGCCTCTTTCAGGCGCTTGTCATTTATCTTGGGAATGATGCAAAACAGATGCCAGTTTACTCCATCTACGTCTGTAAATTTTATGATACGAATCAAGAAATTAAATTATTCCGCTTCCCGACCCGGCCCGCTTCGGACGGCGTTCACGCCTTTCGTCATTTATGACGACGGCCCGAGGGTGGGTTCGGTCGACACTTATGACGATTTGCCGCTGTCGATGGCGTTTCGCGACGCCGCCGAGACCGCAATCCCGCCCCCCACGGGCCTGTTAACGTATAACCACACGAGTGGCATGGAATATGCTTTAATCGCCAGCATCATTTCTCAGCATGCAGCCTGACTGTCATCCGTTTCTCCTGGAGGAGAAGGTTATGAACCGCTT
>JAATGH010000231.1 GCA_015654745.1 Enterobacterales bacterium | reverse complement strand
CTGGCGGCGCTGCAACAGCAGCGGAAAAGCCAGGAAGCGGACTATCCCGAGGCCACCCTGCGCGCCGACCTTCAACAAAGCCAACAACAGAGTGCCCTACGCGCCAGGCTGGCCACGCTGCGCACGCAGATCGAAACGCTGAACCGGGATCTGGCTAAGCATCAACTGCATGAAAACCAGCTCCAGCGAGAATGTGCGGCCCTGGACGCAAGTATCCCCGTACAGTCGCGTATCCAGGCGGATAAATCGGCCCTGCTTGACGAAATTAGCGCCCGATATCGGCTGGAACAGCAGATTGTGTCGCTGGAGCACCACCGTAAAACATTACGGCCCGGCACCCCCTGCCCGGTATGCGGGGCCATCGAGCATCCGGGTATCGACGCCTATCAGGCCCTACAGCCGGAGGAAACCGATCGGCGCCGGACCGACCTGGACCGGGAAGTCAAACAGATTAACGCCGACCTGGTGGCGACGCAAACCCGCTATGGCATGCTGCAAAACCAATTACGCCAGGTCGGCGAGGAACTGGCGCGGTTACGTCCGTTATCCACAGCCCTTGAGCAAGACTGGAGCCAGACCACGGCCGCGCTGGAGATCACCCTCCCGGCCCACGATGCGGCGGCAATCGACGATTGGCTCACGCAGAAGTATGCCCACGAGCAATCCTTGATCCGGCGGCTGGACGCCCTCCGGCAACTTAATCAGCGCTGGCAGACGGCGCGCGATGCCCTCAACGCCGCCGACATGCAATGGCAGCAGGCCGAAGCGCAGTTAACGCTGGCCGGCCAGCGGCGGGATGCCGCGATTAAGTCGCTGCTCCAGGCACAACAGCGCCTCGAGTCCCGGCAGGCCCAGGCTGACCTATTGGCGGCGCAACGCGGCCAGGCTCTCGCGCTGTTGGGACTGACCCAACCGCCGGACGGCGAAATGGACCCATGGCTAGCGGAACGTGAGCATGAATGGCGACAATGGCAAGATTTTAGCCAGCGGGAGCAGGAGGTCAACCAACAGCTTACCGCCCTTAACAACGAGCTGGCCAACCAGCGTGATGCGCTGACTGAGCTGGCGCAACGGCTCGCCCAAGCGGCCGAGCAGCATCAACGTACCCTCGCTGAACTTGGCCAACGGCGTGAAAGCCGCCGCCTGCTCGCCGGCGACCTCAGTGCGGCGCGGCTCGGCGCCCGATTACGCGCCCGTGCGCAGGAACTGGATCAAGCGCGCCGACAAGCGGAACAACACCTGCAACATGCCGAAGAGCAATTACACCGTCTGACGGGAGACCTCGAGGCGCAGCGGCGGCAGCTGGCCATCTTTATCGAACAAGCCCAGCAGGCGCGGACGTCCCTTGACGAAGCGTTGGCGCCAAGTCCGTTCACGAGTCTTGATGAGCTGCGCGCCGCGCTGCTGCCGACGGAGGAACGCGATCGGCTGCGAGCCTTGAACGATCGGTTGACGCAGCGACGACAGCAGGCCGACATCCTATGGCAGCAGGCCAACCAAGCGCTACGGCAGTGGCGGGACGAACGTCCCGCCACCCTGGACGCCGCAATGGACTTGTCCGCCGTCGAACAACGCCTGGCCGACCTGCGGTCGCAATTATGGGAACAGGCGCGGCTTCAGGGGCAATTAGAGCAACAACTGGCCAATCATCAACGGCATAGCCTTGAACAGCAGGCGCTATTGCAGCAGATAACACAAAGCGAACGGCACTATGCGGACTGGAGCTATCTTAATGAACTGATCGGTTCCAAAGAAGGCGATAAGTTTCGCAAATTTGCCCAGGGGCTGACGTTGGAACACCTGATTTACCTGGCTAATCACCAGCTTTCACGCCTGCACGGCCGCTACCAGCTGCAACGCAAACCCGCCGCGGAGCTGGAGCTGGAAGTGGTGGATACCTGGCAAGGCGACGCGGTGCGCGACACCCGCACGCTCTCCGGCGGAGAGAGTTTCCTGGTTAGCCTGGCGCTCGCCCTGGCCCTCTCGGATTTGGTCAGCCATAAAACCCGCATTGATTCGCTGTTTCTTGATGAAGGATTCGGCACCCTGGATGCCCAAACGCTGGATATCGCGCTCGATGCCCTGGATTCACTCAACGCCACCGGTAAAACCATCGGCGTAATAAGTCATGTGGACGCGATGAAAGAGCGCATCCCGGTGCAAATCAAGGTCAAAAAAATTAACGGACTCGGACTCAGCCGGCTGGATGCACAATTTGCGGTGCATCAATAAGGGGGAGAACCATGCTGGAATGAGGCGCTTTCGCTTGCCGCGTGCAGCATATGACAAAGGCACGGGGGGAGTTTCGCTTGGCGCGCGCTTGGGGTGTTTTATGTTGCCCCGCGCGGGCAATCGACGGAGGCCGGCATAAAGCACGCTGACGGCACGGCGGTCGACCGGACGCGCCGCCGGAAGCGGTTCGAGCCAAGGGCGCGCCGACAGCGCGTCCCTTGCGGTCCATCGGGGCGGCAAGCAAAAGCCTTCCATGCCAACATGAACTACCCGCGTTTACCTCGTTAGAAGTAAAACCGATGAGCCGTTCTGACGCCCCACCATCCGCACAGCGCGCTCACCACGGCGCCAAGCAGTAAAGCGAAAAATGACCATAATGCCGAGGTGGCCATCGCCTTGGCGGCGACATCCGCTTGCTGTTTGGCCCGCTCCTTCATATCGCGCACGCTGGTCTTGGCCCGTGCTACTTGCTGCTCAAGCGCCTCTAAACGCTGCTTGACCTCATTTGTCATCTGCTGCTTGCTCTTGATAACGCTCTCCGTTGCCTGGTTAACCTCTTCCGGGCTCATACGGGTATTCTCGGTCAGCGCCTGGCGCACGTCCTCACGTTTAATGTCGGCTGATATGCTATCGGTCCGCTGTTTAAGTTTCGCGGTCAGGCGATCCATCTCGGAATCCAATGAATCCGGCGCTTTCATGATAGCCCCGATCGCCGACTGTACATCATCCCGGGTTGCTGCCATTTGTTTTGATAAGTAATCCGGTCGCAATGCCTCCACTTGACTATTTTGCAGCGCGACCAATATATTTTTTGGCGTTTGATCGGCAGGTAGACCCCCATTTTCCCCCGCCTGTCCCAACGTGCTATCGAGCATGTTGCGCATGTCATCTCCCGATCCCGCCATAGAGGACGCGACGCTGGCAACGACGCCGCCGGTTGCCGACGCAATGGAGCCGACCATATTGCCCGCCGCCTTTAGCGCGCCGCCAATAAGCATACCGCTAATAATGATGGCTATTATTAGCGACGTAGCCCAAACCAGGAATCCATGACTGGTTCCCGCCGCCCCGGCCAACCGGCCGGCCACCAAGCCCCCCACCGCCAGGCTAATCAGCACGGAAATAAAAGACCAGAGGCTGATCGCCTTCCCGACCCCCGCCGCCGGCTGGTCGGAATAAGGGTCCACCATAGTCAGCCCGAACCCCGTTCCTAATATAGAAAGTAAAATAGATAATGCCAATACGGTAATAACCCCACCAATAATAGCACCCCAGGAAATAACCCGAGGCTTGGCGTTAATAGCATGCGTTTCCATAAAATTTCTCCTTATTTTCTCCCCTGTAGCGACAGGCTACAACATTAATTTAGTGGATGTTTTCATCATTACAAGAATGTAAAAATTACAAAATTAATTTTAATTAAATAATAAAGAAATTATGTTTAGATATAATTCATTATAAAACCAGAAAAATCCTTGCCGATTTTACTCTTCCAATGCGCTATCATGCGCGCTGCGTATGATTAACCCGCGCGCGTGCAGGCGTGCCCGGTCAGGGATATAACATTATGTTTTGGTTCAAAAATATCATGATTTACCGCTTAAATCGCGAGATCGCGTTCTCGGCGGAAGAAATGGAAAAACAGCTGGCCGGCGCCGCGTACACTCCCTGCGGTAGCCAGGATATGGCCAAGTCCGGCTGGGTATCGCCGCTGGGTGATAAGAGCCAGGCCTTGACCCATGCCGTCAACGACCAAATTTTGATTTGCGTGCGTAAAGAAGAAAAAATCTTGCCGTCCTCGGTCATAAAACAGGAATTGCAGGGCAAGATTGAACAGTTGGAAAACGATCAAAGCCGCAAATTGCGTAAAACGGAAAAAGACGCGCTTAAAGATGAAGTGCTGTTTAGCCTGATGCCGCGCGCATTCAGCCGCTTTAGCCAAACCTTTATCTGGCTGGATACCGTGCGCAGCCTGGTGATTGTCGATGCCGCCAGCGCCAAAAAAGCGGAAGATGCCCTGGCGTTGTTGCGTAAATCCCTCGGCTCGCTGCCGGTGGTCCCCTTGACGCTGGAAAATCCCATCGAGCTTACCCTGACGCAATGGGTGCGCGGCGGCGAGCCTCCGGCGGAATTCCAGATACAGGATGAGGCCGAGTTAAAAGCCTTGCTGGAAGATGGCGGCATTATCCGCTGCAAAAAGCAAGATCTGGCCAGTGATGAAATCGCCGCGCATATTGAAGCCGGTAAGGTAGTAACTAAACTGGCGCTGGATTGGCAGGAACGGATTCAATTTATTCTGGCCGACGACGCCACCCTGAAAAGGCTTAAGTTTTCCGATACGCTACGCGAACAAAACGATGATATCGATCGGGAGGATTATGCCCAACGCTTCGATGCTGATTTTATCCTGATGACCGGCGAGCTCGCGGGATTGATTGAGCAATTAATCCTCGCCCTGGGTGGCGAAGCCCAGCGCTGACGGCAGGTTGGCGGTACCCCGCAACGATCCGTGACGGCGTGGCGGAATACCGCCCAGAGGCGCGCTACAGCGGGCGCCCCTGGGGAAAAATCATTTGCTTAAATATTTGCACAGATAGGCGCTGGCTTCCGCCACCTGTAGGATAAATTCACTTTTAGCCGGCACAAAAAACACCTCGCCCGGCATAAAAACCTGCCAGTCATGGGAACCCGGTAATAATACCCGCAACGCGCCGTTTAACACGGTCATCTCCTCGGGCAGGGCCGTGGTGAACGTGTATTCGCCGGCTTCCATCACTCCGACGCTGGCACGGCCAATGCTGGAGGAATCAAACCCGATGGACTTTACTTTCCCGGCAAAATACTCATTAACGTTCAGCATAAATCTATTCCTTTACGATAATAATGTCAGTCATTCATAGTAAAAGGCGAATCATTGATTTGTCACGCTTTATTGCGGAAAAATGAGGGGCTGAAAGCAGAATGAATAGGTTGGGTCAGAAAAGATGAGATAAATTGAAATTAACCCGCCAGGACCCCAACGGTGCGCACACAGATTGTGGAATGGCGTTGGGGCGATACCCGATAGACGTCACGTTGCGGGCAGTCAGTCTTTTTCTACACCTTGATAACGCTGTTTCGCATCCTGCGCTTCCTGCTCGCTATCGTGTTCACTGATGAGGGTATTCGGCTTCGGATGATCGGCTCGAAGTTCGAACACTTGCTTGGTTTTGCCCGGCAGGCCTTTCTCTGTTTGCACAATATGCGCTTCACGTGGATAAGGGGGTTTACTCGCCATAACATCATTCCCTATAGAGTGACTTGGTCAGATTATTATAGTTCAAGGCGCCGGGCTGTGCTCAACGGCCCCTCAGCCACCCAATTGGCGTTGAGGCTGCAGTTGCCGGACAATCGCGGCGGCGACGTCATCGGGCGACAGGGTGGCATCAAGCACGAAATGCGCGGCATCTTGATACAATGCTTCGCGTGCCAACAAGATTTCGGCAATTTCCTCGGCTATGGGGCGTCCGGTGAGACTGGGGCGCTGATCTTCCTCCGGAAAGGCTTCAAGTCGCCGCGCCAATACGTTCGCGGGAGCATGCAGATATATCACCGTACCGCTGGCATGCATAAACTCTCGATTGCCTGCCGCGAGGACAATACCGCCGCCAGTGGCTATCACCTTGTGCGCGCCGGTGACACTTTGCAAAATTTCGCTCTCTTTCGCCCGAAAACCCGCCCATCCTTCACGCTCGACGATTTGCGCCACACTTTGGCCGGTAGTGCGCAACAACATTTCATCGGTATCGGTAAATTCATACCCAAGCGCCAGGGCCAACACCTGACCGACCGTGGTTTTACCGCAACCCCTAGCGCCAACCATAAAAATGGGCTGTGTCATTAACTGCATATCCTTTTGTTTACCCGTTTCAATCGTTAAATTACTCTCTTTGCCCAGCGCCAACAGGCCGGCGCCGATGCCCTTGGAAACGGCCTGCCATATCGCGCTGCGCATCATATCATCGACAGCCTGCGGGCACTAACGGGCGTGCTTGCCATGAGGTAAAAAGCAGATGCTCGCCTGACGAAAAAGCGGGGGCGACAGCCTAGATCATTAAATACCCTATTTTGATAGGGTTGTCCCTACCATAGGAAAAAAATACCGCGCTTTCAGACAATAGCGCGGCTATTTAGGGGATAAGATAGAGAGCGGGCTAGCGCAGAACGGCTACTCTGGTTCGACCGTACTGTCGACTATCCGAAGGGCATCCTGCAACGCCAGAGGACGGTCCATTTTAATCAATAATGTACCGGTTGTGCGCATGCGCCCGGTGCTGACCACCGCCACCAGTTGCTTTTCCAAGCCAAACAGGGCGACAAAATCATCATCATCCGGCGAGCCCACGATATCAATGGTATCCCACTGTTGCGCATGGCCGAGATATTCGTAACGCACACCATACTGCTGTGTCCAAAAAAACGGCACCACATCATATGTTTCGCCATGGCCGGCCATGGCGGCGGCGGCAATGCGCCCATGTTGCTGGGCAACGCGCCAATGTTCTATGCGGGTCGGTTTATTCTTAAGCGGGAAGGTAGCGATATCACCAATAGCATAAACGTCCCGGCCAACCAACATTGAACTGTCCACGGTTACGCTGCCATCATCATTTAGCGGCAGATCATGGATAAAGCCGGTAGCCGGCGCCACGCCCGTCGCCAGTAACACCACATCCGCCGGGATCTTACGACCATCGGTCAGCGCCACGGCTTCCACCTTTCGCTCGCCGATAAACGCGGCTGGCTCACCCTCAACAAATTTGACGCCGTTTTGCTCATGGCGGCGGCGAAAGAACGTTGCCAATTCGTCACCGAACTGTTTTTGAAAAGGCAGCGGGTTTTTACTGACCACAGTGACAGCAATATTCTGTTTGCGAAACGCCGCCGCCACCTCCATACCGATAAAACTGTTGCCGATAATCAGTAAATGATGCCGCTTTACAACGCTGTCCACCAACGTGGCGGCCTGTTCCCAACTGCGTAAAACCTGAATACCTCGTAACGCCTTGCCAGGCAGGTCTGGGCGCTGGGGAATACCGCCGGTAGCCAGTAATAGCCGGCGGTAGGCGATGACTTGGCCATTCTCCAGCCGCAGTTGATGCCGCTGGGTATTTAATTCCTCAACATTACCGGTGATACGTTCGATGTGTTGCCGTTGGTAAAATGTCTCATCAATCAAAGATGGCACATCGTTAATATCCATGTCTCCCTGCGGGACAAATTTCGATAAGGCCGTCCGGTCATAGGGCGCCTGCTTCTCACGCTCGATCGCCACAAGCCGGCCGGTATAGCCTTTCTCCCTTAAGGCCTTAAGCGCGGCGCTGCCGCCGGCACCGGTGCCCAAAACCACCAAGGCATCGCCCTTCCCGGGTTCGGCGATGGGCTTCTCGTCGGCGGTAGCCCGCGCGTCCACCCAGATAGATCCTTGCTCGATATTGACCGGATAATGCCGCAATGATCGCAGGGATGGCGGTTCGCACAGTTCGCCCCGCTCAAGGGAGAACACCGATTTATGCCAGGGGCAGACCAGTTTCCCTTCGCATAACGCGCCTTTCTCCAACGGGGCGCCAGAATGGGGACACGTGGCCTCCAGGGCGAACACCCGTCCTCCTTGTTTGATCAGCAGGATATCAGTGTCGTTTACCTTGATTTTTTTCGGTTCCATTTCCTCCAACGCGGTTAACGACATTACTTTTTGGTAGGCCACGAGATACTCCTTCTTGTTTAAAAGACCATACGATCAGAAGTACTATGAATAAGCCTAGCAGCAATTAGCTGGCTGTGAAGGGCGCGCCCCACTTTAGAGCAAAGGGTAACGATGTTAACGGATGGGCAGATAAACAATAGGGGATCACAGGCTGTGGTGATCATCCCCCACGGCCGTGCCGCGAGGGAAAACTACCGGTTTTGGATGAGACTTATTTAACCGCGGTCTGCAGTTTCATCGGCCCCTTTTCGCCAGGTTGGCGGAGCGTCAATGAGATGATTAGCGAAACGGCCAAGAGCACCAGGATTAAATGAAATGTCACCAGGAATCCACCGAACAGCGACGCTACGATGGAACCGATGATGCTACCGACGCCAAAACCCAAATAAATCACACCGTAATTCTTAGTCAGATTATTCAACCCAAAGAAGTCACTTACCAGTGAGGGATATACCGTAATAGTGCCGCCAAAGCTAAAAGCAATACAGGCAATCGAGATAAAGAATAGCGCAGGATTGAGGTGGGTGAACAGCAGTGATGCCATACCGATCAGAGAGACAACCTGCGCGAGGGAGATCACCCGGATGCGCGACATTCTATCCGAAAGAACACCCAGCACCAGCCGGCCGCCTAGGTTAGCCACCGCGATAATGGTCACCGCATTAGCCGCCGCCGCAGGCGTCATATGCACCAGACTTTCACCAATATCTTTCGCCACACCGATAACATATAACCCGCTCATACAGGCGGTTAAAAACATCATGGCCAGCAGCCAGTATTGTGGCATGCGTACGCATTCTGCCAGCGAAAAGTCGTGTACGGCGCGAGCCTTTACCACCTGTTGCACCGGGGCGTCCTTCATCAACAGTCCGCCCGCCATCACCATCAGCATCGCTATCAGGCCCCAGAGTTCAAAGGTGAGCGCCAGACTGTGGTGCGCCAGCAGTTGGCTATTAATATATTTGAATCCCAGGCTGCCTAAACCGTAGGCGCCAATAGCGCAGGCGGAAATAACGCCCTTTCGTTCCGGGAACCATTTTACGCAGTTGGACAAGGTCATTAAATAGCCAATGCCATCGGCAAATCCCACCAGCAATCCAGCGCAAACCCAAAGCATAACCAGATTGCTGGCATAGGCCGTCAGGCAAAATCCGACGCCAAGCAGCAGGCCCGCGCCGAGAGTCACGTTGCGCACGCCAAACCGATCCTGGAATTTACCGGCCACCGATGACGCCACCGCCAGTGCCAAGCTTAACAGCCCAAAGGCAAAGGCGATTTGGCTAACGGGCTGATGCAGTTTGTCCGCCAATGGGCCATTAAATAAACTCCAGGTATAAACCGATCCCAAGGCGAATTGCGTCACGATGGTGCCAAAAAGCGTGAGCCACCGCATACGATTATGACGTTGAGTATTCATGTGCTGCCTCGCATTAACTATTCTGGAAAATTTGATGCCCGGCGTTCGGGTTTATTGGCTTTACTATATGGGAAGGGCGATGGGATGAGGCGAAATAAGGAACGAGATACCGCTAAGCGGGAATGAAATGCCCGCCAACGGGTATGAGAGAACATTATATTTTGGCCGTTCAGCGCGTGACAGGGATAAAGACGCTAACCAGGTTAACGCAAACCGCAATAGATTAATTATGATGGCTAATAGTCGCCGAAATGTTAATATTTTTCGCTTTGGGATAATATCTGGATGGCAACTATTATGAAATAATTTATTGCGACGCGTCGCCGTAAAAAGTCTGGCCGATACGGATAATATCCCTTCCTTGAGCCCGACGATGCTTATTAGTGTCACGCAGCGAGTAGATACATCCACAGTATTCCTGCTGGTAGAAGCCCTCCCGTTTGCTGATGTCAATCATGCGCGCCGCGCCGCCCTTTTTGCGCCAATTATATTCCCAATAGGTCATGCCTGGATAATGACCCGCCGCGCGCCGGCCGCTATTGTTGATCTGGTCCATATTTTTCCAACGCGAGATTCCCAGAGAGCTGGATATCACGCTAAAGCCGTGTTCATGGGCATAAAGCGCGGTGCGCTCAAAGCGCATATCAAAACATAGGGAGCAGCGAACGCCGCGCTCAGGCTCACGTTCCATGCCCCTCACCCGGGCAAACCAGCTATCGCTGTCATAATCGGCATCCACGAACGGCACCTGATGCTTTTTCGCAAACCGAATATTTTCGTCCTTGCGAAGCAGGTATTCACGCTGTGGATGAATATTGGGGTTGTAGAAAAAGAGGGTGTAATCGATACCGGATGCGCCCAGCGCCTCCATCACTTCACCAGAACAAGGGGCACAGCAGGAGTGCAGCAGCAGTTTATCGGCACCTTGAGGCAGTACCAGTACCGTTCGATGGAGTTCTTCCGCCATGGACATTCTCCCTTGGGCTATGGACAAAAGGGTTTGGCGGCAAATATAGCACAAAAGAAACGTTCATCCGTCCCGGGTAGCTAAACGAATCGGCAAAAACTGTTTTTATCTAAAAAGCCGCGTTACGCGGCTTTAATCAGACGCCGACCGGCCGACCTTAGGCCAGGCGGATCAGTTCATAAGGAACAAAACGTTCCGCGTGATCTTTTATCTCGACGCAGGGCGCGCGCTCAGCCTTTGCGGCCGATAATCCCTGCGCATGAACGGCCCGGGCCATGGATACCTCTCCGGTCGCGGCAATCATCACTTTCTGACCGGGGATAATGGCATTGCGATTCCTGTCATAAACCTGAATCATTTTCTCCTCCAACCATAATTAAGAACCGGTGAAAAGCATAACGCCCGCCGATGCACATAAAGTTGTGTTATATCAACAAAAGTTTAATGGAGTATTATGTAACCCTAACGGTGTAAACTGGTAACAGTTTTCTAAAAACCTTTACTCAGACCATCTTCCTCATTGGCCATTAACAGGCTAGATTTAAGGGAACGATATTGAGTAAGTCACAGTAAAAGCAGCCCGCTGCGAACATATACACTTAATAAGGTCAACGTCATGCAATCAGAAGAACAACGTCTTATCGAGGGTCTGTTTCAGCGCTTGAAACAGGCGGAGCAGCAAGCCGGGCCGCGTGATGCCGGGGCGGATCGTCAAATTCAGGAATTTATCCGCCTGCAGCCCGCCGCACCCTATTATATGGCGCAATCCATCCTTATCCAGGAAGCCGCCCTCAAGCGCCTGCACCAGCAGGTTCAGCAACTGGAGGCGGAAAACACTGAACTGAAAAACGCGCCCGCGCCCAGCGGTGGTTTTTTAAGCAATCTGTTCGGCGGCGGCGCCGCCAAGGCAAGCCGACCACAGGCTGCGCCGGCGTGGAATAATCAGCCGCAGCAGCAGCCCCCAGCCGGAGGCTATGGCGCCCAGCCGGCGCCACAGCCGGGATACAACGGCTATGCCCAGGGATATGGTCAGCCGCCGGTCCAGGCACCGGCGCGCGGCGGCGGTTTTATGGCCGGCGCGCTGCAAACCGCGGCCGGTGTGGCGGGCGGTATGGTATTAGGCAACATGCTCACCGGTATGTTTCATAATAGCCGGCCGGAGGAAATCGTAAACGTTATCCAGCAGCCGCTGGACGCCGCCACCGATCCGCTGACCAACCAGGATTTTTCCAGCGATAACCTGGATACCTTTAACGATGTACCGGGCAGCCGCTTCCTCGATAATAACAACACTGACGTCGCGAACAACGGCGCGGGAACCGACGATAACTTCGCCGATGATAACTTCGCGGATACCAGCTTTGGCGCCGATAACGACTTCGGCACCAATGATGGCTTCAACGATGACGACGACAGCTTTATCTAAACGCCCGAGCCAACGGCCATGTCCGCGGTCTCGGTTGGCTACCAATAATAAAAAAGTCCCGGCCACATGGCCGGGACTTTTTTTGCCCGATTGCGCCTACGCCGGCGCCAGGGTCTTAACCAACCCCGCTGGGATTATTTACTGCCGCGCGTTTTTATCACCTGCTCGGCAACTGCTTTAGGCGCTTCGGAATAGTGTTTAAATTCCATGGTATAAGTCGCGCGTCCTTGCGACATGGAACGCAGAGTGGTGGAATAACCAAACATTTCCGCTAATGGCACTTCGGCGCGAATCAGCTTGCTGCCCAGAATGTCCTCCATGCCCTGTACCATGCCGCGACGTGAAGACAGATCGCCCATTACGTTGCCCATGAAATCTTCCGGCGTTTCCACTTCCACCGCCATCATCGGCTCCAGCAAGATCGGCTGGGCCTGGCGCATTCCCTCTTTAAACGCCATCGACGCCGCCATGCGAAACGCATTTTCATTGGAATCGACTTCATGGTAGGAACCGAAAAACAGCGTGGCCTTGATATCCACTACCGGATAACCGCCGAGCACCCCAGCGGTAAGGGTATCCTGAATCCCCTTGTCGATGGACGAAATATATTCGCGCGGTACCACGCCGCCCTTGATAGCATCGACAAACTCATAGCCCTTGCCGGCCGGCTGCGGTTCCAGCTTTAATACCACGTGACCATATTGTCCGCGGCCACCGGTCTGCTTGACGAACTTACCTTCCACTTCTTCAACAGTCTTTTTAATGGTTTCCCGGTAGGCTACCTGCGGTTTACCCACCGATACCGCGACGCCAAATTCACGCCGCATCCGTTCCATCAAAATTTCCAGATGCAGTTCGCCCATACCGGAGATGATGGTTTGGCCTGAATCGTCATCGGTTTTGACCCTAAAGGAGGGATCTTCCTGCATGAGGCGGCTCAACGCGATACCCATTTTTTCCTGATCGACTTTGGTCTTGGGTTCGATTGCCTGTGAAATAACCGGATCCGGGAAGACCATGCGCTCCAGAATGATCGGATGATCGGGATCGCAAAGCGTATCGCCGGTCGTGACATCTTTCATACCCACGGTGGCGGCGATATCACCCGCATGAACCTCTTTGATATCTTTGCGCTCGTTGGCATGCATCTGCAACAATCGTCCCAAACGCTCTTTCTTGCCCTTCACCGGGTTGTACACCGAGTCGCCAGTGGAAATCACCCCAGAATAGACGCGGAAAAAGATTAACTGGCCGACAAACGGGTCGGTCATGATCTTAAACGCCAGCGCGGAAAAGGGTTCAGTATCGCTTGGATGGCGTTCAGACTCATTATCGTCTTCGTCATGACCGGCGATAGCCGGCACGTCGATAGGCGACGGCAGATAATCCACCACGGCGTCCAGCAACGCCTGCACGCCTTTATTTTTAAAGGCGCTCCCGCAAAGCATTGGCACAATCTCATTGGCGATGGTCCGCTTACGCAGCGCACCCTTGATTTCATCCTCGGTTAGCGTTTCGCCGTTAAGGTATTTAGTCAAAAGTTCTTCGCTAGCCTCGGCCGCGGCTTCCATCATATGGTTGCGCCACTCCTGCGCCGACGCCAGCAGCTCGGCGGGAATCTCCTGATAGCTGAATTTCACGCCTTGGGTGGCGTCGTCCCAGAGTATGATCTTCATTTTGACCAGATCGACGACGCCCAGGAAGCCCTCTTCGGCACCCACCGGGATCTGGATTGGCACGGCCACGCCTTTCAGGCGTTGGGCGATTTGTGTCTGCACACGAAAGAAGTCCGCACCGGTGCGATCCATCTTATTGATGAACGCAATTCGCGGAACCTTATATTTGTTGGCCTGACGCCAAACCGTTTCCGACTGAGGTTGTACCCCCCCCACCGAGTCATAGACCATCACGGCGCCGTCAAGCACCCGCATTGACCGTTCCACTTCGATGGTAAAATCAACGTGTCCCGGGGTGTCGATAATATTGATATGATGTTCCGGATAATTTCCGGCCATCCCTTTCCAGAAGGTCGTCGTCGCTGCCGAGGTAATGGTAATCCCACGCTCCTGTTCTTGTTCCATCCAGTCCATGGTGGCAGCGCCATCATGCACTTCGCCAATTTTATGGCTGACACCGGTATAAAACAGGATACGTTCAGTGGTGGTGGTCTTGCCGGCATCTATATGTGCACTGATGCCGATGTTACGATATCGCTCGATGGGAGTTTTACGGACCATACTATTACCTTAATGCCCTACAGGACAAAACCTGCTGTGAAACACTCCCCCGACGACCTATGGCGCCGGGGCCTATGTAATAAAAGTCTTATTAGCGCAATCCCAGGCTATCCGGCAAAATGTCTTTCGATAATGCCGGCGCGCCCAGCCAGAATGCTCCTTTTGCGTAACGTCTACAACGTTCCCCCATGGCTTTATTCGCCATGGGACGCCCTGGATCACATACTGGTTGATAAACCGGTCAGCGGAGCCGGCTTAAGCTTAACGGCACAGGCGAAAGCCGCGCATGCCTAAATGAAAATGGTTGGCATGGGCGTCGTTGTAATCCGGCCCCAGTGCATTGCCGAAAAAATCGCAACTCCCCGCAAACACCGTATGGAGATACTGGCCGGCCACATCTTGCCGTCGCCATTGGGGCCATACGGCAATTCGCCGTCCATCCGCCAGCGTAAAAGCGGCGACATCCAGCGCGTCGGCGCTGGCATGTTCACTAAGGCGCCCTTGCGCGCGGTGATATATGTTACGACAGGCATAACTGCCTAGATGATCAATCCGAGCTAAGGGCGAGCCGAGTCCCTCCGCCGCCCGCGGGGCGGCAATTTGTCCGACGAACATGGCGCTGCTCAGCGCCAGCGGGCAGCTGGCCAGGAAACTGGCGCTGAGCGTCACTTGTCCGAAACGGCGAACGCGGATCGGCGACACCAGCGGACAATCGCCAGTGGTGTCTGCAACCTCGCTAAATGAGATATATCCTGCCGCCTCGGCCCGTCGCAGAACCGACAGGCAGGCGGCGGGGTCGGCAACGAGCGCTTTAAATTTAAACCGGGTAACAAGCGTGGGCGGATCGGTTACCTCCAGCGGCGCCAGGGGGTTATAGCCGGAAGGCAAGAGGGGAAGCAGCCGCGGCGCCAAGACCAGTAACACCAGCGCCGCAATCAATAGTAAGGCTAACGCGCGCACCCAACTCCTTACTCATGAAAACAGAATAAACAGGAATCACGGCGTAGATTTAGCCAACCGGCCATCAACGACGTTATCAATCAGTATAGGCTGTAAAGCCCGGTTGGCGAGCGCGGGCCACTTGATTTTGTCAGGTCACAGATTCAATGAAGGATGTCCCCGGCAAAATCCGCAGAATATCTTGCGGTCATTCTTCGGGGCGGTTGTACAAATATTGATTTGTTGTGGCTATGATTAAACTGAGTGCGATGCACTGTGTTGCGAAATTAATCTCGTTCAAAAATGAGCTTTTTGTTTTGCTGTGAAGTCCTTGCCCGCCCCTCTGTGCGGGCTTTTTTAGTCTAATTGCGTTTTCCTGGCGGGGCAAAGAACCTCCCCCGTTACGCCGTTGCGGGCAAATGTTGAACAACCGATTGAAAGTCAAAAAAAACTGACGGTTTTGTTGTTTACGGCTCAGTCATTTAGGTTCATACTTGCGTCGGTTTCATGTAGCAATGAGCTAGACTTTACGCCTCGAACTTCGTGTTCGGGGCATCCTAAACCTCCCCCTTGAATGTCCCTTCTCCATTAGCCGTTGACCGGCCTCAACCCTTTGCCGTTGCACACATCATGTCCTCGTTCAGATCGGCCTGGATTTACAGGGTCATGACCTCGCGTTGTTCCGCCATCAACCGCATCTGTAGAATGATCTGGTAATCTTCGCGCTCCGCGGGGCTAAAGCCGGTAATCAATAGCGATGAGCATGCCTGCGCGCCGGCGGGTCCTTCCACCAAAGCGGCCAAGGCGCTGCGCAACTGTAACACAACCCGATGCGGCGTCGCGGCAGCGGTGATAAGCGGTAATCCCGGAGCCGAAGGCGTCTCACATAACACCCGCAATCCCTTAAGCGCATGCGGTCGGGCACGGTTCACCAGTTCAAAGATGACGCAGTCAACCGAGGTAAGATCCGCTAATCCATCCCGCACCGCGTCAAGAGAGTGGCTATGCGCGCCGGTAAAAACCACCCGCTGAAAAAATCGCCCCCGCTCGGCCAACGGGGAGATCATGTATCGCAAGACGTTGTATCCCGAATGCGAGTCGAGGCTGTTACAGGCCACAACGCTTTGTCGAAAATCGGCTAATGTCCTGCGCCGATCGTTTTCACGCACCAGCAGCAGGCTGCGATAATCACTCCCCTCGCATCCCGGCGCGGCGTAATGAAAACGGCCGACCACCTGTACCGCGGGTAACGCGGTGACCAGAGGGTAGCCACAGGTCTGGCTCAACAATAACCTAGGGTTGCGCCAATAGGGCACCAGAGGATCGGGCCAGTCCAGGTGTACCGGCAGATTCGCCATACCCTGCAGGCGCAATTCATCCCTGAGGCGTTGCCACAGTACTTCCACCGGTTGGTGATGAATAGCGTACATCGGTAAGGCAATCAGCGGCAAAAGGGTCAGGCTCCTGGCTTTGCGCCCAAACATCTTGGGCAAACGGATGGATTTCCACCCCAACCGGGGTAAAGGCAAATTCACCGAACCACTCGGCATATCCCTGCACCACAAAACCCCGGCTGCGTTGTTGATAGGCTACACGATCGGCCAGATAGACTTTACGCAGGCCGTACCAGGGTACGGCGGGTAAATCATGATGCACTAAATGATAGTTTAGATTCAGAAATAACGTACGCCAAGGCCACGCCGCCTCGTTGATCACCGAACGAGCCAGCGGATCGGCGGCGGCGCGATGTTCTAAAAACGAACGTATTTTTGTAAGTCCCAAGGCGGGATAGGCTACCGCCAGCAAAAAATAACCGATGCCTAGTCCGGTTCCCCCGACCCACGCTAATAGTAACGCCAACAAGACACCATGTACGCCCCACATGGCAAAAGTTCGGCCATCGCCGCCGAGCACGGCTCTAATCGCTTCGCGCAACGCACCGTAAATATCGAGCGCCGGCCCCAATAGAATCCTGCCGGTTAACGTATTTCGCCAGCGGACCACCCGACGCGTCAAAGGTGAAAAATTCCGCCATTGTTCAGCACTGAAATAATAACCTTCCGGGTCTTCGCGAGGGTCGGTCAGATGCTCATCCCGGTGGTGGCGCAAATGAGAATCCCGATACAGGCCATAGGGATACCATACCGCCAAGGGCAGCAGACCCAGCAACTGATTAAATCGTGGCCAGCGGGTAGGATGTCCATGGATCAGTTCGTGCTGCAACGACATATACCAGGCGGTAAACCAAATCAGCAACGGCGTCCCTATCCAGGGTCCGAGCACGAGCCAGTGGCTGACCGTGGCGAACCACCCGGCGTAAATAATCACGATGAGTAACCAGGTTGGTGCTTCCAGTCGCCATAAAAAGGTTTGTGACAACAGCTTGATGCGGGCCCGCTGCCCAGAATGCAAATAAGCGGCGTTGCTCCTTTCAGAATGTGGCATGGTCGGCTCCAACGGTTTTTTCGCCAGTATCGAACGGCCGCCCCGTGCCGCCAACCAATTAAAACGGCTATATAATGAACAAATTAATCTAAGCAACTCATTATGCCATCCCCGAAGCCTATTGCGCACGAACCGTTCGACTCGCGTTATTGGCCGGATTAAGCTGTTAGCCTATATTTCGCAGGGTCCGTGGGCGCCACGGGCCATGGCGAAATGCAGCCGAGCAGGCTATTCCGATCGGGATCCCTTAACTCACATTCAGGAGCACCGCATGCACATCGATCTTTCTAACAAAACGGCTCTTATTACCGCGTCCACCAGCGGCATTGGCTACGCCATCGCCATCGGACTGGCGCACGCCGGCGCATCCATTATCATCAATGGCCGCAGCCAGGCTTCGGTGGATAAAGCGCTGGATCGCATTAAGCTCGAACTGCCCTTGGCCAGCGTACAGGGCATCGTAGCGGACCTGTCCGACGCGGCCGGGGTGGCCCGCATCACCGGCGCGGTGGCCAAAACCGATATTCTGATCAATAACGCCGGCATTTATGGCCCCAAACCTTTCTTTGAGATTGAAGATCAGGAGTGGGAACGCTACTTCCAAACCAACGTCATGTCCGGCATACGCCTGTCACGCTTTTATCTATCGGGCATGCTTGAGCGCGATTGGGGCCGCATCGTTTTTATTTCCTCCGAGTCGGCGCTCAATATCCCGCCGGATATGATTCATTACGGCATGACGAAAACGGCACAGCTTGCCGTGGCGGGCGGCTTGGCCCGGCTGGCCGCCGGCAGTCAGGTGACGGTTAACTCCGTTTTGCACGGTCCGACGCTTTCCGACGGCGTCAGGGCCATGCTGAAAGATTCCGCCCAGCAGGCGGGGGTCAGTATCGAGCAAGCTGGTGTGGATTTTGTTCGTCAGCAGCGCAGTACCTCGATTCTGCAACGTTTAGCGACCCCTGAAGAGGTGGCTAATCTGGTGGTCTATACCTGCTCGCGCCAAGCATCGGCGACGACCGGCGCCGCGCTACGGGTCGACGGCGGCGTAGTCAATAGCATAATTTGACCCTATTGCGGTTATCAACCGCCTGTCCCTGGCCGGCAGGCGGATGCTGACCGTTCAACGGTGAGCGAAAATGCCCTAGGGGCATATGCATTGCGGTAACAATATTTCATCAATTCCGCTGGGAGTCGCCCGGCGGATAAGGCATAATCAGCGCAGAATTATTGTTAACGAGATGTAAAGGTATTGCTATGCAAAACGCACCAAGCGCAGAAATCGAGCAAAAAAAAGCCCGTTCCGTCACTACCGTCGCAAAAGTTGTGTTCCCCACCACGATCAATCATCACGCTACGCTATTTGGCGGCACCGCTTTAGCCTGGATGGATGAAGTCTCTTTTATTACCGCCACCCGATTTTGCCACAAGCGGCTGGTCACGGTATCCACGGAAAAAATCAGTTTTACGCGGCCGATTCCGTCTGGAACCATTATTGAACTGGTGGGGACCGTGGCCAGGGTGGGAACCACCAGTATCACCGTGGATGTGTCGATTTTTTTGGAAAACATGTACGCCGAAGGACGCGAAGAGGTGGTCCACGGCAGCTTTAATTTCGTTGCGGTGGATGATAACGACAAAGCCATACCACTATTTTAATTTAGGCGGCGACTCACATCCAGGCTGATTCCCATGCCCCCCCCGTCAAGACCGTCCCATAATAGCCCGCTCCGGTTAATTCCGCCGGTGGGCTTGCCGCCACCCCATACCTAAAAGCTATACCCCCGAACTATTTAAGTCATTTTTCATTAACTTAAACAGCCTCACACTACCTCGCCCAAGTCAAATTTCCCGATTCGAAATCATTTAGCCGCGCGCTTTGCCGATCGGTTTCGTTTATCCCATAGGTGGCAATTTGCCTGATGGGCTTGAATTACCAGGAGCTTTTATTATGCCGTATCATGATTTACGCAGTTATCTGCAAGCCTTGGATGAGCAGCAGCAGTTACTGCGAATTGAAGAACAGGTAAAACCGGAACCGGATATTTCCGCCGCCGCCTGTGCGGTGAACAAGCTTGGCGAAAACGCGCCGGCACTGTTGTTTGACAATATAGAAGGCTATCGCTACGCCCGCATTGCCATGAACATCCACGGTTCGTGGCCAAACCTGGCCATTGCCATGGACATGCCGAAAAACACCCCGCTGAAACAGCAGTTTTTTGAATTTGTTCGCCGTTACCAGCGCTACCCCGGAGAGGTGGAACACCGCTCGCAAGCGCCTTGGCAAGAGGTGGTTATCGATAATGATATCAATTTATTCGATATTTTACCGCTATTTAGGCTAAACCAGGGGGACGGCGGGTTTTATATCGACAAGGCCAGCGTGGTAACGCGCGACCCATCGGCGGAAGGACAAGCCTTTGTTGATAGTCAAAACGTCGGAATTTATCGCATCGAAGTCAAGGGCAAGAATCGCCTCGGTATCCAGCCCGTACCCGCACATGATATCGCTATCCATTTGCAGCGGGCCGAAGAGTTGGGGGTCGATTTGCCCATCGCCATTACCATCGGCAACGACCCGATGATCAGCACCGTTGGCGCCATGCCGATCCTCTATCATCAATCCGAGTATGCCATGGCCGGGGCGTTAAACGGCGTCCCCTATCCCATCGTCACCACGGCGTTAACCGGGCTGGATGTGCCCTGGGGATCTGAATTCGTCTTGGAAGGGCGCATCATTTCTCGCCTGCGTGAAGCCGAGGGGCCTTTTGGCGAGTTTACCGGCCACTATTCAGGTGGACGACGGATGCCGGTGGTGGAAATCACCAAGGTTTCCCATCGTCGCGACCCCATTTACGAGCATCTCTACCTGGGCATGCCCTGGACCGAAATTGACTATATGATGGGCATCAATACTTCCGCCCCGCTCTATGTGCAGCTAAAAGAAGCCTTTCCGGAAGTGGTGGCGGTGAATGCCATGTATACCCACGGTTTAATTGTGATTGTCTCCACCAAGACCCGCTTTGGCGGCTTTGCCAAAGGCATAGGCATGCGCGCGCTGACGACCCCTCACGGTCTCGGCTACGCCAAGATGGTGATCGTGGTGGACGAGACTATAGATCCCTTTAATCTGCCGCAGGTCATGTGGGCGATGTCGACCAAATTCAATCCGCAATACGATTTGATTACCGTGCCCGGCCTCTCCATTCTGCCCCTCGACCCCGCGTCCGAGCCCGCCGGGATGACGACCAAAGTGATCATCGACGCCACCACGCCGAAGGCGCCGGAAAATCACGGTCATTTTTCGCAGGAGTTGCGCGATCCGGTTACCACCGAAGATTGGGTCGCAAAACTGCAGACTCTGATGCTAAATCATTGAAGCGTTTTTAAAGGAAATCATCATGGACATTCAGCCTGACACATGCCCGCGTTGCGAATCAGCGGGACCGGAAATACTGAGTCATTCGCCGGTGGAGGGCGTCTGGACGGTTTATCATTGTAACGTCTGTTTTGTCACCTGGCGCAGCACCGAGCCGGACTTTATTACCGACGTGCAAAAATACCCCGCTAATTTTAAATTTACCCCGGCTGACATGGCGCATTTTGACATTATGCCGGCCGTGCCCGTACTCAAATCGCGTTAAACGTCCTCCGGACAATACCGGCCCGTCCCTTAAGCGGAACGGGCCTCTTCGGTAAACGCGGTAATCACCGAATTCAGCGTTGAACGGTGTTTCGCCTGGGCGCGATAAATTAACACCAGATCATCCGCCACATTTTCCAGTTCCGGTACCTGGCGGCTCACCAGGCCGCCCCAATCCTGCTCATTTTCCAGCATCAATAATAGCCCGACGGCCAAACCTTGTTCCACTAACGACTTAATCATTGGCACATCAGATGAATCCGCCAGTAACTGCGGTGACAAACCGCCTTTATTGAAGGATTGCAGGACATTTTCATAGACGCCGAAACCAGACTTGCGACGCATCAGTACCAGCGGCCAGTCCGCAAGCTGGCGCAACGTCAGGATATCCAGGGCGGCCAGCGGCGAGTCGGGTAAACACAGTGCGCGAAAACAGGAGCGCGCCAAAGGCAACATCTGGATGTCGCCATCCTGGCCGGTGAGCGGTAAATGCACCAGCGCCATATCAATGCGCCGGTGTGCCAATAGTTCCTCAAGATAACCGGTGTCGCCTTGCTGCAATGAAAAGCTCAGCTGCGGGCTGCGTTTACCCATAACTTTCATCATCCTGGTTACCCGGGGAATTCCCATGGACACGGTACCGATACGCACCACGCCCCGTTCACCATCGCCAAATGCATGCATTTCCTCATCGATATCCTGGGCCATCTGCAAGATATCCGCCGCCCGGCCATAGAGATAGTTGCCGGCTTCCGTCGGCGTCATGCCGCGGCTGCTGCGCTCAAAAAGCTTAACGCCCCATTGCTCCTCCAATAAATGCAATCCCCGGCTTAACGGCGGTTGGGCGACAAATAGCGCCTCGGCGGCTGCGGACACGGAGCCATGATAGACCACGGCCTTAAAATAGGATAACGGTTTAAGTTTGATCATGAGATGTAGGTTCCCTCCACGGCGGTATCGGTCGGCATGACGTTAGGCTCATTCGCCATAGATTACCTTAGCGCTTTTGCCCTACTGGTAAAAAAATGCTCTTTTTTATGTGATCCACATCACATATGGTTGCATTTTTGTGATGGAGATCATATTATTGTTACATCAAGAGCAAACAGTGTACAGGGTAACCTGATTAGGGGAAGCGTATGAAATTCCGTAAATTTCTGAAAAAAATCCTGCTGTCTTATGTTAATACCGTTAAAGACGTGCCGCCAGGCGCCATGTATTAATATCAGTTAGCAAGAAAGCTGCTTCGGCAGCTTTTTTTTTGCCTAAATAGACCGATGATGATAACGCCACCGCCCGATAAAAATCAGCAAGAACAACGCCGGCGAGGATATTCCCTCTCTCAATCCGGCGCCATGATGGGGGGATTAATCAGGTGCGCAGAAAGTCGAGCAAGGCGGCGTTGACCTTATCCGCCTCGACGGTACACATACCATGTGATGCGCCCGGCAAAATTTTCAACGTTGCGTCGTCAACGATCTCCGCCGACTTACGTCCAGAGACATTCAACGGCACAATTTGATCATCATCGCCCTGCAATACCAGGGTCGGCACATCGAATTTTTTTAGGTCGCTGGTGAAATCCGTCTCGGAGAATTGCTTGATGCAGTCATACTGACCGGCAATGCCGCCCAGCATTCCCTGTAACCAAAACGAGTCAATCACGCCCTGGGACGCTTTAGCGCCATTGCGGTTATAACCATAAAAAGAGATGGCCAGATCTTTATAGAACTGCGATCGATCGGCCAATACCCCGGCTCGGATACCGTCAAATACCGACAGTGGCACACCCTCCGGATTTTCCGGCGTCTGCAGCATCAGCGGCGGCACCGCGCTTATCAGCACCACTTTGTCCACCCGGTGAGTGCCGTGACGGCCAATATAACGTGTTACCTCGCCACCGCCGGTGGAATGTCCAATCAGAATGGCGTCATGAAGATCCAGGGTGTCGATCAGTTCCGCCAGATCGTCGGCGTAGGTATCCATATCATTGCCAGCCCACGTCTGCTCAGACCGTCCATGGCTGCGGCGGTCATGGGCGATGACCCGATAACCGTGGCCGGCCAGAAATATCATCTGACTATCCCAGGCATCGGCGCAGAGCGGCCAGCCATGGGAGAACAGGATTGGCTGGCCTTGTCCCCAGTCTTTATAAAAAATATGCGTACCGTCTTTGGTGGTGAAGGTGCTCATGCTATTTTTCCTTTTATTAAGGGATTAACATCACTAGCTATGCCGTCAGCGCTGAAAAACGCGCACTGAAACGCCGCTTCACTGGTGAAAAAGCGTTTCATTTGATCAAGGTTAGAAAGTAAGTCAGCTGCGCGCCACCTATCATAAAAATTTAATCAGGCGCGGCAACCAAACAAGATCAAGGCTTGGGAAGCGGAAAAAGAGGAAGACCGCACCGGGCGGCCTTTTTCGGCAGGAGATCGTTTAATGCTGGCAAATAGCGTTCTCGCTAGTATTAAAGCCATCATCCCGGGGGCTAAACTTACCTCGTTTAGCGAGGAAATCCACCAGTTCTTCAGCCGTCATATCGGTGGCGGAGCAGGTATGAAAACGGGTATCCACGCCGAATTTCGCTTTGATACCGGCCACCAAGGTGGCGGCGGTAAACGCTTGCCCCGACGCCAACATCATATGCAGTACTTCGTGTCCATGAATCGATGACATAATTACCCCCTGATTAAAAGACTTCATTCCCAATATTGATATTGGGTAGCGGTACTGCGGTGCCGGTAAATAATCCCCTTGGGTAATATTTCCATTTCACGCCCATAACTTAATATGCAGTTACCCACATTATCATTTCTCTGGCACTCCTCTTTTTTGGTGATTTCACTCACCGGCGTGCGGGAAAAAGAGTAGGAGCCTTTTTCATTGCCTTGGGCGTCATACTGATAGAGGGTTTTTCCGTTGGATGAGATTACCTCTGAAAATAAGCCCTTATTATCATAATGATAAACGCTGCGATCGTTGCTTAACGCATCTGACCCTCTCGCCGTGCTTCGCACCAGCCGCAGGCGGTGATCATAGTCATAGGTGGAAGTGGTAAAACCCGGCTGGTCGTCGATGGTGAACACATCGCTGGAGGTGGTAATCACCCCGTGTTTACCGACGAAAAAATGCGCCTTGCCCTGTTTGCGATTGACCAGCCGCGGCGTACCGTTACGCTTGGCAAAGATGGCTATGTCGTACACCGAGTCCCAGCCACCGTCTTGCGTGCGGCGGATATGGTTGGACATATTAAGCGCGACGTTACCCTCCGCCTTATGGTAATCATAGGCTTCCTCCAATAGCACTCCGCAGTGATCAAATCGGATGCTGGAACGTGCCTGCTCATCGAGATCCTTGCCCACCATGCCGCCCACCACCATCTGGATTTTCCCCTTGGCGGTACCGCTTAACATAATCAGATTATTGCTGTCGTTTATTCGTTCCCCCGCGCTGGGACAGGCCGTTTCCCCGGCGACGGCGGTCCCCGCCAGCCCGGCCAATAGCGCCAGTACCGCCGTAGCATAAAGACTCTTGAGCATAGTTATTTCCAAATGGTTCTGACTTACCAGAACAATCCATATAAATCAGACAGATGACGTCAAAAACGCCGACCCTGCCGAAAGTCAAAAGTATAGGACATCCGGTTGCCGATTGTTAGTGCTGATTCATGGCTTCACGTATGGATACCCATACATATCAGGCTAGTGGAATTGCGCCCGTATAAACGGAAGCGATTAATTATCCACGACATCTTCTGCCAATATTATCGTGGTGACTGCTTGTCGGCGCCTGACGGTCCAGAGATAATATTACTCAGATTTAACGACAGCCATGGCAAACCCATCCCAACCTTTTTCGCCTACCGTCTGAATAGCGGTGGCATCGAGTCGAGGATTATTTGAGAGCATACGCAAAAATTCGCGTACACCTTGAACATTATCATCTTTGCTGTCTGAATCGATCACGGCTCCCCCTCTAACGATGTTATCCGCGATAATGACGGTTCCTATGCGGGAGAGTCGTAAAGCCCAATGCAGGTAATGAGGATTATTTTTTTTGTCCGCATCAATGAAGATGAGATCAAACGGGCCTTCTAACGTTGGTAATACCTCAAGAGCTGGCCCAATATGAAGATTGACACGGGCAGAGACTCCAGCATTCTGAATATTTTTCGCTGCTACCTGGGCACGGTATTTGTCAGCTTCAATAGTAGTGATCTGGCCCTCTGGCTTTAATTCCCGCGCCATCCAGATGGTGCTATATCCCCCGAGTGTTCCTATTTCCAGAACACGCGATGCCTGCAGCATCCTAATGAACAAAGCCAGCATTTTGCCTTGTGTGGCTGAAACATCGTGCTCAGGTAAACCCGCTTTTGCATTAGCAAGAAGCGTTGCATCTAAACCAGCGTCTGCAGGAGCAAGCAATTTTGCGAAATAAGCATCTACACTCGACCATTTCTCGACGCCTGCAAAAGGATAGTCAGGGATACGCATAGCTCACCACCTTTATCATTACTGATAAAAAAATAATAAAATCAATACTATATGCGATAATATTTCAACTCAATTTTGGTTTAGACTCCACGAAATAAACACGTTCAATGAACTACTGGCAACGCATGCCGGTATTACCGGATATTGATGGATAATTCGGAGTCCTCAACAATACTACGCTTATTGATGATCACCGAACGAGGGTACAAAAGCCGGTAAGTTGTTCGTTGGGCGATATCGAAGCAAGCTGGCTACTTTCGCCCTTCGGCAATCATTTTTATCGCAAGACTGGCTAAAACGGTAGCCATAAACCAGCGCTGTACTCGTTGCCAGAGCGGTCGGCCGGCCAGAAACACCGCAATCGAACCGGCGAGCATCACCAGGCAGCCGTTAACCGACATGCTGATAGCGATCTGGATGAAGCCCAAGGTAATGGATTGGCCAAACACATTGCCTTGGGCCGGCTGGATAAACTGCGGCAGCAGCGAGAGATAAAGCACAGCCGCTTTGGGGTTGAGCAGATTGGTGATTAACCCCATGGTAAAGAGTTTATGCGGACTGTCCGGCGCTAACGTTCTGATCTGGAAAGGCGAGCCGCCACCGGGGCGCACCGTTACCCATGCTAGCCAGATCAGATACAGGGCCCCGGCAAGCCGCAGCATGTCGTAAGCCAAAGGCACGGCCATTAATAACGCGGTGATACCCAGCGCGGCGCAGAACATATAAAAGACAAACCCTAGCGCCACGCCGGTTAAGGATATCAACCCTGCTTTTGGCCCCTGGGATATCGAGCGCGAAACCAGATAGATCATATTGGGGCCGGGAGTCAACACCAGGCCCAGCGCCAGGGCGGCAAAGGGGAGTAACTGCGACGCAACAAGCATATTTACTGATCCGCAATAAACAGATAATTTAAGATATAAAATTTCAGGCTCCCTTACACCTGATTTAGCCACTATGGCCTAAATAATTCGAGTTGCGGGAAAGCGGCTAGCGTATGCTGACAATTCCATACGGCCTAAAAGCGACGGGTATATACTTCTTATACTATTAATCGCAGCATAGGCTGGTCATGAAAAAAATATTTATTGGTCTGATTTTTAGCGTGCTCGCTTTTTCGGTGGCCACTCTCGCCAATGCCAAGGGCGGAGACGAGTTTCACCCGCAGCCCAATCACCGATATCATCATATTAAAAAGCATCATGTGAAAAAGCAGGTTTCCCACATTAACGTGCGGCGACCGGCGGGACATAACCAATAGTCCTCGGCGATATCCAGCCGCGGCCATTGGCAACCGGGATTATTTGAAATCGGCATAAGGCGTCAAGGGCTGGGGCGGCGAATCCAGGTCCCCTTGCCAGCCGGCCACGGAATACCGCAGGTAAATCAGCGCATGGCTGGGGGTGTAATCTTTCGCCTGCTGGATATCAATACCGGCGCCCATCGTCCAATGTGAACTGAGGCGCCGCTCAATAAGCGCCAGCGCGGTATAACCAAAGCCGGTACTGGCGCCGCCCTGCTCTACCACATTCTTGTCGGTAACATCATCTGGAATCAATGACGGCAGAGGATAACGACGCCGGGCGCTGGTTGACGATTGTGACCATCCAAGCGAACCGCCCAATTGCCAAGACCAGTTGTCGGTGCGCTGGCGGTAGTTAACGGGTACGGCGAACGACAAATAATGCTGCGGGCTATAATATCCGCCCTGGCCGAGTGAATAACCGCTGAGATTCTTTTGGTAGTGCCACCACATGGAACTCAGTCCCAGCGTAACCCGCCGTTGCTGCTCGTTAACCAACTTATGGTAGTAGCCCGCCATCAGCCGTGCCCGCTGATTATCCTCAACGTTTTTACCGGTAAGCTGTTGCACCCCCAGGTTGCTCCATACGCCATTGGCCTCACCGCGGTCGTAGCTGGCCGATAGGTTTACCCCGGTGGCGCGAACGCCGCCCCAGGTTATGCCGGTAGCCGGATCGCGCGTGCCGGCAAACGCCAATAACGAACTGGAAATGGGCCGCCTGGACGCGGTGGCGCTCCAGCCGATATGCTGCCAATCGCCGCTGTAGCTTACGCCGCCGATCCAGTCAACCACGTCAAATCCCAGCGGCGTGGTGCCAATATCGCCCTGCCAGCGATCATTACGCCAGCCGGTGGCCAGGCCGGTGCCGCTGGCGGTTTGCCGTAAATCCTCATCACAGCCGACGCTGGCGCAGGTACCGAACCCCTGATGATGGACCCCGTTGGCGGTGGCGAAACGGCCAGCGCTCATCTGTACGGTATCGGTGCGGAAAAAAAACCGCCCATCCTGCCAGGGCATATCCACCTGTAGCATAGTGTCATGGGCATGCAGATTGGAAATACCGCCGGTGCCGCTGGAAGACCAGTAATCATGATCCAAGGTCACTACCGGATCCTGCTGGCGGGCAAGATCGGCGCCATCGTCACGGATCCCCCGTTTCAGCCAGTCATCATTCGCCTGAGAACGCGTCAAGCGGGTATAGTCGTCATGGCTTAAGGGAGGCGCCGCGGCAATTCCACTGGCCACCATGGCCCGGCGATTATCCTTTAGCGCGGCGTCGGGTAATGCCAGCCGTCGTTCCAACCGCGCGCTGTCGCGAAAAATCAACGCGTTGGTTTGCGCGTCGTCCGACGCTGCGGCTATGGGGTGTAGATCGCGCAGCAGCGCCAAGGAATGTTCCGGTTCCCCCAGGCCATTCCACAACATGGCAATCCTGCGCCGAGTATTAAGACTATCCTGGGGGTTAGCCCTATCAGGGGGTAACCTGGCCAACAGCCGCTTGGCGTCGTTAACTTGCCCGCCGGCCGCCAGTGACTCAATGATGCCCAAACGCGCATCGCGATTATCCGGCTCATGCCGGCTGATACGCTGGTACCCCTCTAATGCCTGGTGATAATCCCCGCGTGCCAACGCCCAGTCGGCCAGCAACAGCGCGCTGCCGTCGTTTACCGGCGGCGTTGACAATAGCGCAATCGCCGCCGGCTCGTCGCCGCCATCGCGCAGCCGAACCGCCTGATCCTGTTTGGCCTGCCATTGCAGACGCGCCGTTAACGCGTTGAGATTGTTTCCCCATTGGCCGGAAGCCGCGGCAAGCGGCAGTCTGTGCATATACGCCAGCGCCTGTGCCGGACGACCGCTGGACGAGAGATAAAGCGCATAGGCATACCCCACTTCGGCATCGTCGGGACGCTGTTGCAGCAGCGGAGGGAAAACGCTATCGGCTTCATTAAAGCGCCCTTCGGCGCGCAGCGCCTGCGCCAGGTGATAGGCCGGCCAAATCCGCTCCGGCGCCAGCCGCAGCACCTGACGATAGCTCGCCACCGCCAGCGGCCACTGCCGATGTGCAGCGTATTCGTCGGCCTGGTCACCGAGCAGGTCCGCACGCAAATTGACCATTCGCGGGTGCATTTTTATCTGTTGGCGCGGGCCCAAGCGGGTTAAGAAATCGAGGGCCTTTTGCGGTGACTGACGCTGATAAATCGTCGTTAGCCCACGGATCGCCGCGCCGCTATCAGGATCAAGGCGCAGCGCCCGCTGATAGTAGGTTTCGCCGGCAACATAATCGGAGCCGGCCAACGCCACATCGCCCAAACCTACCCGCGCCTCGCCGCCGCTACGCTGAATCCGTTGAGCCTGTAGATAGCGCTGTCGGGCCAAGGGCAGATTATGGGCGCTCAAGGCCTCGTCGGCTTGGTTAAGCAGTAACCAATAACGAGTGCTGGCGATCAGGCTGCGCCATTTATCGCCGTGAAAACCGTTTTGATCGACCGCTTGCGCCCGTTCAAACAGGCTTAGCGCCTGCTGTCGCCGACCCGCGCGGACATAGGCCAGCCCGAGAGCCCCCAGCACCTGGGGGTCCTCCGGCGCCAGTACCAACGCTTGGCGCAACGGCGCAATGGCGCTCACGCCTTCGCCATGGTCAACCGCGGCCAGCCCGGCTGTCCGCGCCTGGTAGCGGGGATCGGCCAGCAATTTTTCCTGGCGCGCCAGTTCTTCCCGTGCCGTCGCCACATCCGGTCCATCAGCAAAAAACGCAATAAACTCGCGCAACCTGGCGAGGCTATCCCGACCAGGGGGCAACGCCTTGATATTGCTAAGCCAGATTTCGCCGGCCTGGCCGCGGCCGGCGGGATCGCTAGCTAATTGACGTAGCACGCCATATCCTTCGGCGTCGCGCCGCTGGCCAAACAGCAGATTAGCCATCAGTAACCGCAACGCGGTATTGCCCGGATACTGCCGGTCCAGTGCCTGCAGTCGGTCCATGGATGTCTGGGCCTGGCCCGGCAAACGGGCCACCAGCCGCCAATATTCGACGGCCAGATCCAACGTCGGCGGCTGGCCGTGAAACATCTCGTCGTAACCGGCTTTCGCCTCCGCCAGGCGCCCGGCCGTGGCCAACAAGCGTACCTGCTGCAGTTGCCGTTGCGTCTGCGCCGTGGTCAGATCCATATTCAGCTGTGCCCGTTGGGTAATGGCCGAATTCGGCGCCATGCGCCGCAGCCGCGCGAGTTGCTGGAGCGCCAGCGGCTGGTTGCCCTGACGCAATGCCAGACGCTGCCGGGCGGCAATAGCCTCAAGATTGTCGGGATCGATCGATTCCAGCCGATACAGGGACTGCTGTACCAACACATCTTGATGGCTTGCTTCCCCCGCCCTCACCTGCTCCAGCAGCCATTGCTCAGGCGCCACGGCCGCCATTGCCGGACCCACCAGGAGTATCAGGGCGGTCGCCAGGAAAATCCTGTTGGGACATGGTTTACGCATGCGCGCTAATCCCTGTCGTCAGGAGATAGACGCCGGCGACTGAGTAACAGCAGACCACGCCATATCAATATGGCCGACAGTACCACCGCCAGCATGGCGACAATCGCCATCACTATCGGATGGGTAGCCAAAGCATTCCAAATGCGCTCCCACCATGGCAAATGACCGACATAATAGATATCGCCCACCCGCAGACTGTTAACCCCGGAACTACGGATCACCGCCACCGAACCCAGGATCGCCGCGCGTTTACCGCTATCGAGCAGCACCTGATTGAGCAGTTCAAACCCTGGCTGGCCATCGGCCAACAGCGCCACGATGCTGCGCTGCGGGTACAATGGAGACTGTACGCCAATAATGGCCGCCAGCGGTCCCTGCGCGCCGACGGCGGTATGGGTGACGGGCACCGCATCGCTGGCCGGCAGAGCCATATCCGGCAGCGGCACGGTGCGACTGGGCTGTTTGACCCAGCTTTGCGTGGCGTCAACCAACAGGTTGATTTTGGTATCATCACGCAGCTCGGGGGGAATGGTGCCGACAATCAACAGGTCGCCGTCTATTTTCCGGGTTTGCGCCCAATCATCGCTCAGCCGTAGGCCCAGCGCCGGATAACCGGTAAGCGCGCCGATATGTCCCAGCGCATCCAACAACGTGGTCACCTGGGCCGGCGGCGGCTGCTTATCCACCAACACCAGGGTCTCGGACAGATCGGCCATGCGGCTGAAAGGGAAACCCGCGCTGGCAAAAGCGCGCAGATCCGGCATGGGCATAAAATGCCGGTAACCCGAAAAATCCAGTGTCGAATTATCATCGATGACCACATGATTAATCGCTATATTATAGGTATCGCATTGCCCCTCGGAGCCACTGGCCAGCAGTGCGGTATAGTCAAAATCAAATCTGAACTGATTCTCCGCCCCCAGTTTCAATGCGGGGATCAGCAGCGCCTTGCTTGAATCAAATAGCCCCTGCAGCATTTGCAGGTGTAGCACTTCATTTCCCTGATGGCGATCCGGCACCAGCGTATACGCTTGGACAAACTGGTTATTGAGGCTGATGTTCAACCTGGAGTCGTTTTCACGCTGCGGCGCGGTATAGCGATATTTGAGCCGCATATCGATACCCGAACTATGGATGAGGAACAGATCCGGCGGCAGATTCATCACCAGGGTCATCGGGTAGGGCTGGATACCGCTCGCCTGAAGCTGCTCGGGGTATTGCTTCAGCTCACCAAAGGTGATCGGCCGGTCGGTGCGAACCCAATTCGGGGCGTCGTAGGGCTGGCGCGGGGCCAACTGCCGCATACCGGCAACCTCGATACGCTGGCCGCGAAACAGGATATTGCCTTGGGTAATCCCCTGCACCGCCAACATCACATCGGCGTCATTCCTGCCCATGATCAGCAGCAGCTTCAGATAAGGATTATCCGGATGATCGATCATTTCCACCGTTGGTCCATCGACCGCCGGATGGTCGCGCAAAAAATCGGGGCGATGATCGTTGGTGGCGAACACCACGCCGTGACGTGGCGGTAATTGATTAAATAGCGCCGGGAAGGTCTGACCGCGCCACTGCGCCTTCCCACCAAACCAAGAGGCGAGTATCGCGGCGGCGCGCTGCTGTTCGGCATCCGGCGAACCAGCGAACACCATGGGCAGCACCAGCGGCCGATTGTCGCGGCTATCAAAAAACGGCTCGGGAAAATGCGATAACTCGTTTTGCAGCGGCAGACGCTGATAGCGTAGCGTTAGCGCACTGGATTTACCGATATCCACCCATATTTCGCTATTCGCAGGATTTTCGCAAATATTGCGATAATGACCAATAAGCTGCATTTTCAACCGATTAAAATCGGTGATATAGCGCGGGTCGATATCCATGCGGATACGGTTGGATTTTCCCAACTGCTCTTTACTTATCGTGGTCACACCCACCAGTTGATCGTTGAGATACACTTTCAGATGCGACTCAACGGGGAGCAGTGACGGCGAAGGCGTGAATTCCAGCTCAAGCTGCGCCTGTGTCACCACTTCATCACTGCGCACGCCAAATTCGATTTGCCCTTCCGGACGGACGCCCCGCAGGGTAAAGCTACCCGGAGGGGGCGCCACGTCGGCAAAGCTCAGGCGCACATCCCGCACCGGCGCCAAAGGCTGTCCTGCCGCCGCCACAGTGGCCGGCACAACGGACTGAGTGATATTGTCCGCGGCGTTCGCCGCCTGTACGCACGTGAAGGCGAAAGCCATGGCGGTGAAACCGATCAAATTTTTCATCATTTTTACCATCAATCTTGGGCCGTGGTCTGGTTATCGAGATGCGCGGGCGGCGCCACTACCACGCTACGGGGAACAAATGACGCCAGCCAGGCAATAGCCGAAATCAGGCCAACGGATATCCGGCGAAATAGCGGCGGAGCCTGCCCGGCCATTTGTTGATAACCGCTAAATCCCAATGCGATAACCTCGCGCAAACTCTCTATGGGTTTGTCCTCGGGAAAACCGTCCTGCCAGAGCGCCCAAGTATCGGCCCGGGCGAAGGTGCATTGGATAAATTCGATATGTTGGGTCAGCGTCAGTTGGTCGAGCTTCATGCCAAGCCGATCGGCGTAGATCCGGGTAACGGTACAGGGGAAGGTATATTCCTGATAACCTCGATGTAACAGCAGGGTCGCCGTGTCGCCGGGGTTGATCGCCTGGGCATGATGGAGCTGCACGCCGACGCCGGAATCGGAGTAGTCATGCAGGCTGCACGGATACACATGCCCATCGGCGGTCATCAGTGCAGCCGACATATCAATTTCTACCCGATGTGCTTGGCGCAATTGCCTGGATTCAAACGCCACGGCAATCGCGCCGCCCAGGATCACCATGTTGTACAGTACCCAGGCCAGGCTGATAACATCGGTGATGATTTCGTTAACATTGCCAAAGGCCAATCGCCATAGCCCAAAAATAAAGCCACACAGGTTCATGAGCATTAATATGCGGTAGGGCCGGGTAATAACCCAGTCGATATAGGGTTTTTGCACCAATCCGCCTTTAGCGGTGACATCAAACTTTGCATTATAGGGATTGAATAACACCATCGTGGAGGGTCGGGCGATATGCCATGCCAGCACCGTTTCATAGATTTCACTCCAGAAAGAGTAGCGGTATTTCCCCTGCACACGCGAAGTGGTCAGGCTGGCGTGGATCATATGCGGCAACACATAAAGTAAAATCACCAGTCCGGGCGCATAAATGATATAGGCATGTAAAATTAAAAAAGCCAGCGGCGCGGTCAGAAAAATCAGGCGCGGAATCCCTGACAAAAAATGCAGCATTGCATTGGCGTAACATAAACGCTGCGCCACACTCAGCCCTTTCCCCAATAGCGGGTTGTCCAGCCGGAAAATCTGCACCATCCCCCTGGCCCAGCGAACGCGCTGGCGGATGTGTGCCGACAGGCTTTCCGTCGCCAAACCGGCCGCCTGCGGAATGCGAATATAGGCGGAGGTGTAACCATGGCGGTGCAGGCGCAACGAGGTATGAGCATCCTCGGTTACGGTTTCCACCGCCATACCGCCGATCTCCTCTAAAGCCTTACGCCGGAGCACCGCGCAGGAACCACAAAAAAAGGCGGAATTCCATAAGTCATTACCATCCTGCACCAGGCCGTAAAACAGCGACCCCTCGTTAGGCGCGCGGCGAAACCGCCCGAGGTTGCGTTCGAAGGGGTCGGGAGAGAAGAAGTGATGCGGCGTCTGTAACATGCCAAGACGCAAATCTTTGAAAAACCACCCAAGAGTCATTTGCAGAAACGAACGTGTAGGCACATGGTCGCAATCAAAAATAGCAATGAATTCGCCCGTTGATCGGGATAAGGCAAAATTGATATTGCCGGCCTTGGCATGTTCATGGGTCGGTCTTGCCAGATAATTCACGCCGATCTCGGCGGCAAACGCCCTAAATTCAGGGCGATTGCCGTCATCCAGCAAATATATCGCCAGCTTATCGTGCGGCCAGTCAATGCCCAGCGCGGCATAAAGCGTCGGCCTAACCACGCTCAGGTCCTCGTTAAACGTCGGGATCATAATATCAATGGCCGGCCAGGTCTCCACGTCGGCCGGCATGGCAATCGGTTTACGCTGCAGCGGCCAAATCGTTTGGAAATACCCCAGCACCAGCACCACCCAGGAATAGGTTTCGGCGGCCAGCAGCAGCAAGCCGCAGGTCAGGCTCACCGGATCGTCCCAGTTGAGGGTTGAGGTATAGCGCCACCATAAATATCGACAGGAAATCGTCAGCGATAAAACAATCAGCACCAACGCCGGCATCCGGCCGGGTATTCGCCTGACCATCATCGCGATACACCACAGCAGCAACACAAAGACAAATTGTGCCCAGATACTGAACGGCTGCGTGATACAAAACAAGGTCATCAAGGCTGCGATCGTGCCGAACAAAATAAACAACAAACGTCGCAAGCCGCGACTCAGTCGGCCCATGCGCAATACCTGCTCCTGTTTCAGGCCAAGATGCGCCAATTGCTGCAGAATGCTTTGCAGCCAATGATAATAATACTGTCGCCAGCGTTGCACCCACGCCGGCAACGTCATCCGTATGCCCTCTTGCCGTCCCGGCACCATCACCAGCAACCACATCGCCTGGATCAAATAACGCACGATATCCAGGGGTCTGGGGCGCGTGGCGACAATATGGGGAAACCATTGATAACGACCGCGCCCAACCCATCGCCAGGCGGGTGACTCCAACCGCAACAGCAGCCAACCTAGAACAACCAGCAGGTTCATCGACCAAGACGCCAGTGCCGAGGCGCCGTTCGAGCGATAGCGCTCGTAACGCCGCCGCACTCCGCCCAAAACGGCGGGGTGCAAAAATAATGTTAGCAACAGGCTCATACAGTAGGTGCTTTGCAGTGAATCAGGCACCAGGAGGACAGCGTCGCCATTTCCTCCGCCGATTTACTGTCCGGCCGGTATTCCCCCACCGGCCGTTTTGCGGCTAATGATTCAGCCATGGCCTCGTCGCGATGCAGCGTTACCGATACCACGTTTTCCAGCGTTTGCAACCATAGCTGCAGTAGATCATGCTGTAACACACTGCCCGGGGCATAACCGTTAATCAGCAGGCTGGCCGCGGCCGGCAAGGGTTGCTGATGCAAACGCGCGTGGCAATTGGCATCTGGATTGATCAACACTAAGGTACGATCGCTGAACGTCATTAGCTGCCGGCCCCAATAGCTATCGCCGCCAGGGACATCCAGTAGAATCCAGCCATATCGCCCACTGCCGCGCAGAAGCGCTAGATTTGCTTGCCAGCTCTGCGCCATCTGCCGATGTTGACTTTCTAGACCCTGACGCTCTTCGACGGACAGATGGCCGAAGGGTAAAAAGGCCAAGCGCTCGCAATATTGCATTGCGCCTTGATGCCACCCTTGTCCGTCGAGTTCAGCCCGGGCCCAGCCACGATGTTGCTGATAGGGCATATTAAAATGCAGGCGCAGCAAGTTATCAGGCGAAAAGTCGATGGCCAATACGGATTCACCGGCTTGGTATAGTGCCCAAGCCAGACCTGCGGTCACCGATGTGGTGCCGACACCGCCGCGAAGACCAGATAAACAGACGATGGGCATGATTCATTCATTCTTAGTTGATTTATTTTCAGCCAATAGTGGCTGAGCCTTCGGATCCGTGGCCGCGGCAAGTTCCGCTAGCAGTGGCCAATGCGAGAAGATATGCGGTAACCGTTCCAGCATGGCAATATCGACATAATTTATTATTGGTAATGAAAAAGTTTGCGTTAATGCAAAAAAATCATCTTCCGTTTTTGTTGATGGTTTGAAGTGCGCATTCAATAACATATTTACCATTCCTTCCGCTGCCAATAAGCTATTAAATGACAGATATCGCAACCAACCCCTAAGATAAATCCTAAGGAGCTTATTTCTATTGATAATTCACACAATACAAAGTTAGATTGGATAATACGAATTAGACTGTTACAATTAAGCATACTCTACTTGGTGTTATTACCCCAACAGACTTTTAACCAAACGGATAAGAGCTCATGGATTTTTGCTTCCCCTTTGGTGTTCATCACACTTATGATGAGTTATCCGTCATGCAGCCGGGCGGCTGCTATTGGGTCAATATACAACGGCAATGCGACGCTCGGCGTCTATGCCGCCAGACTATTCGGACACAGAGCCTCGAAACACGCACCGCATTAATCAGCTGTGGCGAACGGCCCGAGCGCCTATTGTCGGATCTGCCCGCGGCCGATGACCGCAATCCGGGGCCGCCGGAAAAATTGCTGCTATTTACTCTGCCGGAAAAAAAAGCCGCCTTGGAACACTTCGCCACGGATTTAATAAGAGCCATGGACATCAAGCAGCGCTTGCTTTTTTTGATAATGCCGGCTGACGTGTGGAAAGATTTTTCCCAAGCGGATATGGAAACCTGGCTGCTTAACGTTCGCCATTGGTTAAAAAAATACGGTGCCACGCTGTTCATTATGACTTATGGCAATGGAATAAATAAACTTAAAAGCCAGCTCATTTCACAGTTTTATTCTTTATCCGGCTTATCTTACCTGCATTGGCAGCATGACAGCGCGCAATATCAGGTTGCATGGTGGTTTGGTGGTAAAGGACTTATGGCCAATCAGGCAATGACCTGGGAAACGAATGATCAAAATGATTTTGAACAAAGCGTCATTTTGCCAAATTATTCGCCGTCGGTTAATGATGAATTATTGTGCCTGGCGGAAAAAAGCGTGCTGGAAGGCGCCCCCCCTCTATCGGAAAATTGGCGACTACTGGATAACAATGCGCTACTGACACAACAAGGAATGCAGACCCATTCCGCCACGCTGGTGTTCGCCTTTGCACAAAACGAACAGCTTGGCGAGCCGGCCCATAGTATTCATACCTTACGTCGCCAGCGCGGCGGTGCGCTGAAAATTGTCGTCAGGGAGATGATGGCCAGTTTACGTTATACCGACGAGCGGCTGCTGCAGACCTGCGGCGCTAATCTGGTGGTGCCCCATATTACGCCCCTATCGAGCTTTTTGACGTTGCTTGAGGGGATTCAAGGGCAGCGGTTTATCCGCTACGTTCCCGCCACCATTGATACCTTGCTGGCCGCTATTACCTCCTCCCAATTGAAAGGGCCGGTCAACAACGGCAGGTTTTGCGAAATTGTGCCGACATTGATTGAAAATCCGTTGATGCCGGAGAATGGCAAGGGGATTCTGATCGCCCTGCGCCCGGTACCCGGCTTGCCGCCCAGTCAGGCCGCCACCCTCTGCCATATGCGGCGGGCGGGCGATCTGGTGACCACCACGGCGAAGCGGGTCTATGTGTTTTTATCCAATTGTCGACTCAACGATCTTGATACGGCCCTCGGTTATATTTTCCGTTTGCCGGTTGAGGAGGTGTTCAGTAACCGTCTGGTTTGGCATCTCGATGTGCAAATCCTTACCGAGATAAAACTGCTTGCCAACCATAGCTCACAATCAGGTTTCTTCGCCCCTGGCACCGAAATACCCGTAAAATCCTCATCGGTCCCCGCCAATCCGGCCTTGCCGGCGACACATGACCCCATTCCACTGACGCTGCTGCTTACGCCGGCGCAAGAAGGCCAAGCATGAATATTGATGATATCGAACAGCTGGTGCTATTGTGCGCGGTGATATTTTTTCCGTCGGGCTATTATCTTCATCGTAGATTTCCGTATTGGATACCCACCCTGCAGGCATGGCTACTTTCGCCGCGACACCTTAAATCAGCAGGTATTTGGAAGCGTGAAGACGATGTGGTGAACAAAAAGAAAAGCTCATGAATAAAAACAATAAAAGCGAGTTATGGCACTACTGGCGGGGCCTTGGCGCCTGGAATTACTATTATCTACTGAAATTTACGTTGCTATGGTTGGGATATCTTAATTTCCATGCGCTGAATAATCTGATTTTTGCTTCATTCCTGCTGTTTCCGCTCGCGTCGGCACGCCTGCACCGCTGGCGAAATATCATTGCCTTACCCATAGGTTTTGTCGTTTTTTATGATGATACATGGCTGCCCGGCCTGACGTCCATTCGCGCATTAGGCTCGCAGGTCAACGATTTCAGCGCGGGTTATGTGCTGGAGCTGCTCAATCGCTTTATTAACTGGCAATGGGTCGGCGCGGCTTTTGTCCTACTGGTGGCTTACCTATTTCTGGCACAATGGCTGCGGATCACCGTTTTCACCATGGCGATACTGATCGGCCTGAATATTATGTTGCTTGGCAAGCCAATGTTTGATTTTGCGCGAACGGCGCCAGCCAACGAGATGGCAAACGTTGCCCCCGGCGCGGTTGCCGCGCAGCAGGCAACCGCCGCGCAGCCCACCAGTACGAATATCAGCGCCTATCTTAACCAGTTCTACCAACAGGAAAGTCAAAGAGTGACTTCCTATCCGCAAACGCTGCCCGAGGATGCCCAACCCTTCGATCTGCTGGTGATTCAAATTTGTTCACTTTCCTGGTCCGACCTGACGGCCGCTCAATTAAAGAATTCCCCGCTATGGGGTAAATTCGATATAATTTTCGACAATTTCAACTCTGCCACCGCCTATAGCGGCCCGGCATCGATTCGTCTGATGCGCGCCAGCTGTGGGCAGGAAAAACATAAAGATCTCTATTCACCCGCCAATCGCCAATGCTATTTATTCGATAATTTGGCGCAGTTGGGGTTCAAAACGCAATTAATGCTCGATCATGCCGGCTTATTCGGTAACTTTTTGAAGAATCTGCGGGAGGACGCGAATATTCAGGCCCCCCTCATGTCCTTCGCGGGTATTAGTCATGCGTTGACGTCTTTTGACGGGGAACCGATTTATGATACCGCGCCGTTGCTCGATCGCTGGCTATCCCAGCTCAATGCCGATAAAGTCACCCGCAGCGCCACCTTTTTTAATCTTATCCCGCTGCATGACGGAACCCGTTACAACGGTGCCCATACGTCAGCGGACTATGCCGAACGCGCCACCACCCTGTTTAATCAGCTTGATGCCTTCTTCACCCAGCTTGAGAAATCCGGCCGCCGGGTCGTGGTGATCGTTGTGCCGGAACATGGCGCCGCGTTGGTAGGGGATAAGATGCAAATGGCCGGCCTGCGCGATATTCCCAGCCCCGACATTACCCATGTGCCCATGGGCATTAAATTCATTGGTATCAAGGCCCCCCACCAGCAGCCTTCGCTGCGCATAACGACGCCTACCAGCTATCTGGCGCTGTCCGAGCTGGTTTCCCGCCTGGTGGACGGCAAAATGTTCAATGCGGCGCAGATTGACTGGACCGCCCTTACCCATGATTTGCCACAGACGGCCATGGTGTCCGAGAACGATGCGGCGGTGGTGGCGGATTATCAAGGCAAACCCTATATTCAACTGGATGGCGGCGGCTGGGTACCCTATCCGCAATAACCAGCACGGCCATATTATTAGCTTCGCCCAAAACCCAGCTATAATCTGCCAAACAGCGGAGGGTTTATGAGTGAATTTCCAAGCGTTGCTACTGCGTTGGCCGTACCATCAAGGGAAAAAACAAGCGGGCCTTTGGGTGAAATCAAGGTCAACATGCCTCTGCAGCCTCAATGGGGAAAGATACTGCTCTTGACTGGCGCGCTGATGATTACCGCTTGCTCTTCTTCCTACCAAGGTAAAGCGTGCGAAGGGAAAGTACGCAGCCTGGCAGGGCAGCCATTAGGCACGACTCAAGCGCTGATTATCGATAAATTTACCTCGTTCACCATCACCCAGCCCGAAGGGGAAGTGGATAGCGGAACGTTATTTACCACCGATCGCACAAAATATGTACCCTCCGCGGTCACGCCAGAAGGTTTTTTAGCTCAACGATTGTCTGATAATCAATTCAGCATTATCAATGCGCCGCAGAATCAATGGACCAGCTATACCTGTCCGTAGCCGCATTTTTAGTAATTGGTTACTAAAAATAGCTGAATCCTTTCAGCTAAAGTATTTCCGATATGACCGAAGCGAGGTAGACTAATAGGGCCGGACCGATCTCATCGATAGCTCTATAAGGAATAGCTATAATGAAGTACCAAACCGCAAAGGATAAACTCATCCTCGCCATATTGCTTGGCCTGATTGCCGGCGTAATTTGCGCCATCACTATGTTCGGTTGGGAAATACCCTTTCCACCGCGCACTGCGGCACGGGACCTGATTAATCCCCCGCAGGAAATACTGCAACAACTCGGTTTTTCATTTGATTTTACCCACATGACCTATTTGTATAATGGTAGCCCCCGCCCCATCATCAGCTTTATTATGCATTTTGGCTTTTCGATTACCTTCGCCATGTTGTATTGCATCATCGCCGAATTCAAACCGGGCGTAAAACTATGGCAAGGAGCAATATACGGACTGGTGGTCTGGTTTGCCTTTCATGTGGTTATATTACCTTTGTTCGGTACCGTACCCGCTCCATGGGACCAGCCGCTGGCGGAACATTTCTCGGAAATTACCGGCCATATGTTCTGTTTCTGGGTAGCCGAACTTGTCCGTCGCGATCTGCGTAATCGCTTTACCGGTCAGATCGAACGCGCTTAATCCCGTCCTCGTCGGTCCGTCGTTCAAGTACCTGTCACCCCAATCCGTCGGCAGGTACTCAACATTTTTTGGCCAGCCGGTTCCGCGTTGTATCTAATGGCCGTCTCGCCGATCGTCCTGCTGATCGGGTAAACCGTCATGCGAACCACATTATTCGCGCAGGCGGCGCTACCCACCGATCCCGTCGGGTCTGCCCACAGTCCCTATATTTAGGGTCATGAATCCGATTTCCGGTTTAGCGGTTTTCCCCATCACCAATAACCGGACCTCATGTAGATCAAAACTCCACATCTTCCAAACTGAAGAATTCCGTCTGGTCGTTATAAGAAAAAATTTCGGCATAACGGCCCCAGTTGATCACCGTATCCAGCGTTTCCTTGGCGGCACCATCGGATAAGGAATCCTCCAGTTCCTGCTCGAATCTCAACCGTGGCGCACGATGGCCGGGACGCTCGTCAAGCACCGTTTTAATCAGCGCGGCCAACGGCACATACAGCAGCAGATGCTCGGCGAACATCACCTTGCGCGGTTGGGTATCGGACTCGGCAAATACCCGCGCCTGCGGCGTCAAAAAAATGTCCCCTTCACGTACATCGGCAAAACCAAGGAACTGCAATACTTCGGCTATAGGAAACAGGTCATCGACTTCCAGATGCAGTGAATGGGCGATGTCCGGCATATCGGCGCGGCCATGGTACGGCGCGCCGGCCAGCGTTTCTATTAGGCCGGCAATCAAATTGGTGGAAACATGGGGCAGCCGGGTACCCAGCACCAGGCCTTTTTTTACCGTATCACCCGCCGGTCGCGCCGTCATTTTGGCGTAGACATCATCGACCAGCCGGCGGAATACCGGATCAAGACGGTTACGCGGATGCTTGAACGGCACCTTGATCTCGGCTACCACCCGCCCAGGATTGGAGGAAAGCACCAAAATACGGTCGCACATGAATACTGCTTCCTCGATATTATGCGTCACAATCAGCACCGACTTGATCGGCATCCGCCCCTGGCTCCACAAATCCAATAGATCGGTACGCAGGGTTTCCGCCGTCAGCACATCAAGCGCGGAGAACGGCTCATCCATCAGCAACAGTGTGGGATCGACCACCAGCGCCCGGGCAAAACCTACCCGTTGGCGCATGCCGCCGGACAGCTCGCGTGGATAAGCGTTCTCAAAACCGTCCAACCCGATAAGATCAATAGCCGCCAGCGCGCGCTTTCGACGTTCCGCCGCGGCGACCCCCAACGCTTCCAGGCCAGCCTCAACGTTCTGTAATACCGTCAGCCAAGGAAACAGGGCAAAGGTTTGAAAAACCATGGCGATCCCTTTGGCCGGGCCGTCCAACGGCTTATCAAGATAGTCGACCTCTCCGGCGCTAGGCGTAATCAACCCGGCAATAATCCGCAGCAGCGTAGATTTTCCCGAACCGGAACGGCCCAATAACCCGACAATCTCACCTGCGCCCAACGTCAGGTTTACATCATCCAGAATCAGCAATTCACCATGGGTTTTATTAAAACCATGACTGACCTTCTTTACCGATAAAATAACGTTGCCACCGGGCGCCACGTTAGGACCCGCCCCGATAAACGGGGCAAATTTACTGTCTTGCATCGGGTGTGATCCTCTAATCGGCGCGAAATCTGGATTCAGCATAAGCGTACATGGGCCGCCACAGCAGGCGGTTAAATAACGTCACGAACAACGACATCACCGCGATGCCCAGGATAATTTTGGGAAAATCTCCCGCGGCGGTATTTTCAGCGATATAGGCGCCCAGTCCGTGGGCGGTCACCTTTGTGCTGCCCCATTGGACGAACTCCGCCACGATGCTGGCGTTCCATGCGCCGCCGGATGCCGTGATCGCCCCAGTGATATAATAGGGAAAGATGGCCGGCAACATAACCTGGCGCCACCACTGCCAGCCGTGAATATGAAAATTGGCCGCCGCCTCGCGGTAATCGTTGGGGAACGCCGTGGTACCGGCAATCACGTTGAACAGAATGTACCACTGGGTGCCCAGAACAATCAGCGGGGACAGCCAAATATCCGGGTTAAGGTGGAAATGCACGATGGTTATCACAAACGCCGGGAACAGCAAATTTGCGGGAAACGCCGCCAGGAACTGCGCGATGGGCTGAATTTTGCCGGCCAGCGCCGGACGTAGGCCGATCATTACGCCAAGCGGCACCCAAATCAGCGAGGAGATCAAAATCAGTACACTCACCCGCAGCAGGGTAATTCCCCCCAGCAGCAGCACATGCCGAACCTCGGCCAGCGTGACCCCGGCTTGGGCATACATGACCACTCGGTAAACCACATACAACGTCACCACAATGGCCAAGGCTACGCAAATGATATCGCCCAGACGCGAAAGCTTTTCCCGCGGCAATCGCCGGGGACGAGGCCAATTAAACTCGGGGGCATGTAACGGGATACGCGCAGCCACGGCGATCAACACGCCGAGCGGCGCCAAAAGCTGATGAATCAGGCGAGTGCGCCGCATGAGATTCAGCACCCATGAGGTCGGCGCGCTGTCCGAGCGCGTGGTTTCCATGCGAAACTTATCCGCCCAGGCCACCAGCGGACGGAAAAGCAATTGATCATAGGCCAGAATAACCACGGCCATGGTCAGCAATACCCAGCCGACGGCAGCCAGATTCTCCCCCAGGATCGCTTGGGCGAGATAGGCGCCAATACCCGGCAGCGTAAATGAGTTATTGCCGACGGTGATGGCTTCCGACGCCACGATAAAAAACCAGCCGCCGGACATGGACATCATCATGTTCCAAATCAGCCCGGGCATGGAAAAGGGAACATCAAGCTTCCAAAAACGCTGCCAGGGGCTTAGATGAAATCCGCGGGATACTTCCACCAAATCACGCGGCACGGTGCGCAGCGACTGATAAAAACTGAACGTCATATTCCAGGCCTGGCTGGTGAACAAGGCAAAGATAGCCGCCAATTCCACCCCCAGTACCCGGCCGGGGAACAAGGCGATAAAAAACGTCACGGTAAACGAGATATAGCCAAGTACCGGCACCGATTGCAGGATATCCAGCATCGGCACCAACACTTTTTCCGCCCGGCGGCTTTTGGCGGCCAGCGAGCCGTAAACCAGCGTGAATACCAGTGATACCAGCATGGCGGCGAGCATGCGCAGCGTGGTTCTCATGGCATATTCCGGCAGGTTGGCCGGATCGAGGGAAATGGCCTGAGTTTTGAGGCTGGCTATCGGCATCATGGTTTGGTGGAAGCCAACGGCGATCATGGCGATCAGGCAAATAATCAGCGGAAAGGCGATAACGTCCCAACCGTTTGGCAATAGACGCCAGTTGGCGGCGTTAATATTGAATCTGAAGTTCATTTAGCCTCTCCTTGACCACCAAACAGCATAGTGACCTGCGCCACAGGGTTTCACCGCGTGAATATACGGCTATCATAAGACCGGGATATTAAACGCATCGTCTCTTTATGGTATTTATTTATTTTATAATTAATAAATCTAATTTGAATGCACTCTACGCCCTTTATTGCCCTATTCAGAGTATAACTGACGGTCCATGACAAAGAAAAAAGCACGGCCAATCAATCGATAAGAGCCTTAAACGGAATTTTTAACAGGAGTACGCGATGTCCGCCGACAATGTTTCACAAGTCAAAAAACCGTTCAGCCTGACGATATTGGCCGGCGGAGCGCTAGGGGTCGTATTCGGAGATATCGGCACCAGCCCGCTATACACACTCAAAACGGTACTGTTTTTATCGGGGGAGGGGCCGTCTCCGGCGGTAATGCTGGGTCTGCTGTCCTTGATTTTCTGGACACTAGTCATCATTACGTCACTGAAATACGCCCTGTTTGCCATGCGGATTGATAACCATGGCGAGGGGGGAATCCTGTCGTTAATGTCGCTACTGGTCAATAAAAAACACACCCGACCGATTGTGCTATTCTCCGGGCTGTTCGGCGCGGCCCTGATCTATGGCGACGGCGCCATTACGCCCGCCATATCGGTACTTTCCGCACTGGAAGGATTGAACATGATCCTGCCGGAAACCAAACCCTATATTTTGCCCGCGACCGTCGTGATACTGGTTACCCTCTTCGCCATACAGCCGCTAGGCACCGCGCGCATCGGTAAAGTATTCGGCCCAATCATGGCGTTGTGGTTTGCCGTTATCGCCGGACTGGGTATCTGGGGAATTGCCCAGTATCCCGCCGTCCTGGCGGGACTCAATCCGCTACACGGCATACGTTTTCTATTCTCCAATGGCATGGCCAGTTTCCTGGTGCTGGGCGGGGTTTTTCTCTGCGTCACCGGCGCCGAAGCGCTGTATGCCGATATGGGACATTTTGGGAAACGGCCAATTTGGGTGGCGTGGTTTGGCCTGGTATTCCCCAGCCTGCTGCTGAACTATGCCGGGCAAACGGCGCTGATCTTGTCCGGGGCGGATGCGTCACAAAATATCTTTTTCCGACTTTGTCCGCCGATCATGCAGATTCCCCTGGTGATATTGGCGACCCTGGCCACCATTATCGCCAGCCAAGCGATTATCAGCGGCGCGTTCTCCATGACCCGCCAGGCGATCCAGCTGGGTTGGCTGCCAAGACTACGCGTGAAACAAACGACTGAGGAGAGCTATGGGCAAATCTATGTCGGCGCCATCAACTGGTTGCTGATGTTCGCCACGGTATTCCTGGCGGTATTTTTCAAATCGTCGGACAACCTGGCCGGTGCATATGGCATCGCGGTGTCCTTCACCATGATAATGACATCCGGTCTGCTGTTCATCTCTATGCGCGAGGTCTGGCATTGGGGAATCCCCGCCAGCCTGGTGGTTGCCGGCGGCTTTTTCATTGTCGATCTCAGCTTTCTGGTTGCCAACCTCGCCAAAGTGTTTGAAGGTGGCTATGTGCCGCTGGTGCTTGCCATCGTCGTCTATGGCGTCATGCTGATTTGGCACCGGGGAGTCGGCGCAGCGTCGCGCACGCTGAGGGATAAGGTGATGCCGGTAGCGGATTTCCTGGCTGAAATTGATGCCACATCCATTCCGCGCGTGCCCGGCACCGCCATCTTTTTAACGCGATTACAATGCGGCACGCCGCCGGTGATGAAGTGGCATGTTAAACGCAATGGTTCGCTTCACAGCCAGATTCTGGCGCTGAATATCGATATTGACAATATACCGCGTGTCGCGATGGCCGACAGAATAGTCATCACCGAGCCGGCGCCGGGGTTTCGCTGCGCCATCGCGCATTATGGATTTATGGAACGCCCTAATATCCCCGCCCTGCTGCGCGATCATAAGTTATTTACCTCTGCGGCAAACATGGACAATGCAACCTATTATTTAGGTCATGAAACCATCATCCGCCGTGAGGACGCGGATAGGCTACCGGCCTGGCAGCGTCTGATTTTTGCGTTTATGGTGCGCAATGGTATGCATGTTACCGATTACTACTCCCTGCCCAGCGATCAGGTGGTGGAGATCAGCCGTCAGGTGCCGATCTAAAGGTGACCAATCGCCACGCGCTACTACGCTGGCAAAGGATTCGGCAAATGAAATCGCCCTGGTGCGGATGTTATAAGGTTTTCTTCCTGGCGTAATGCCGCGGAAAAGCATCAGGGGATAAAATCGCAAAGGCATATGAGCCCTAATCATAAATAGGGGTATACTTATTCCATTGCCCACTATAAGCCGTTGGATACCCTAATGCTAAAAGAAAATTTTAACGACTTAATGTCGTTTTTAGTGATTGCCAAGGAACGCAGTTTTACCAAAGCGGCAGCAAAGCTCGGGGTATCACAATCGGCATTAAGTCATTCTATCCGCGCATTAGAAGAACGCCTTGAGCTACGCCTGTTAACCCGTACTACCCGCAGCGTGGCACCAACCGAAGTGGGCGAACGGCTGGTCAATAGCCTGGGGCCATGCTTTGTCGAAATTGAAACTGAGCTGGAAGCGTTGCGCGACATGCGCGATCGGCCGGCCGGCAATATTCGGCTTACCGCTGGGGAACATGCGGTGGATTCGATACTTTGGCCGGTGCTTAAACCCTTTCTCGCCGCTTATCCCGATATTAATGTGGAAATCGTGGTGGATAATACCTTAACGGATATCGTCACCGGCCGTTTCGACGCCGGTATCCGCCTAGGCGAACAGGTGGCCAAAGATATGGTAGCCGTACGCATCGGACCGGAGATGAGTATGGCGGTGGTCGGCGCGCCGGCCTATTTCACGCAATATGGCGTGCCCGGCGCGCCGCAGGAATTGCAGCATCATCGCTGTATTAATATGCGGCTGCCCACCATGGGCGGCATTTATGCGTGGGAATTTGCCAAAGCGGAATGTGAATTAAAAGTTCGGGTTGACGGACAGCTCACCTTTAATAGCTTACGACAACGCGTCGATGCGGCGGTGGCGGGCTTCGGCCTGGCCTTCTTGCCGGAAGATGCCGTGGCGAAGGAGATAGCCAACGGAAGTTTGGTTCGGGTACTTAAAGACTGGTGCGACCCTTTTGCCGGTTATTACCTCTACTACCCCAGCCGTCGGCAGCACACCACCGCCTTTGCGCTATTGGTTGACGCGTTACGGTTTCGTCGATAGGAATAAATATGCGCTGGCATATGATGTCCCGACCTACCCATCATCACTGCTAATTTTAACCCCCCATCGCGGTGATATCACTGCCCAGCCATTGCTTATAACGCGCAGGCCATTCGGTGGTGGGCGTCCCGGGTCTGCCCATAGCGAAACCATGCCCTCCCGAGGAGTAGCGATGCATCTCCACCGGCACATGTTCACGCTGGCATGCCGCCGCCATGATTAACGTGTTATGCGGGTCGGAGACGGGATCATCCTCAGCCTGTACCAGAAATACCCGTGGCGTGGTGGCGGTAACAAAATTTTGTACCGACCATTGGGCATCCACGGCGGCCGTTGCATCGGGACCGACCAACAGCTTATGAGTAGACGTATGGGTATAGGGAGACTCAAGCGTGATAACCGGATAGATTAACGCGGCGCCATCGGCATAAGCCGGGGTGTGGTCCAACGCATCCGCAACGGGATATGAATGGAAATCCGTGCGGGTGGCGGCCATTCCCAAAAGGTGTCCACCGGCCGAAAAGCCCAGTACGCTGACGTGCTTTTCGCGGCTACGGATGATGCGTAGGGCGCGCTGGGCATCTTGTAACGAAACCAGGTTACCATCCCGCCATCCTTCGTCCGGTAATCGGTAACTGAGCACGTAAGCCGTATACCCCAGCGCGCTGAGCCAGTCGGCGGCGGGCCAGGCTTCTTGCCCCATTTCTATCCGCTTATAGCCGCCACCGGCGGCAACCAGCACCGCTCGCCCGTTGGATTTCGCCGGGGCGAACACCCTTAGCGACGGACGTGTAACGTTGCTCAGCGCCCCTTTAGCCGAGAGTATCTCGCTACCGGACGGTCCACCGCCGCCTGGAGGCACGTCGTTCCATAAGGCAATATCAATATGTTCCCCTGGCAATCCGGGACTCCCGGCCAGACCCGCGCGCGTTTGCAGCGCCATCATTATCGCAGTTGAACCTACAAGGAACTGACGACGATTCATCTTGTTTCTGCTCCCTACCCATTAGCGACCAGGTCATAACACCACAAAAAACGGCAGATAACGTGAAAAACTGAAGCCCGTTGGTAACCAAATATTTTACCTGCGGCACCGATCACTCGACCTGTACGAGGTTGCGCCCATGGTGTTTTGCCCGATACAGCGCCCGATCTGCCCGCGACATCCAGCTATGCCAAGTATCGACGGGCAAACACGTTGACACACCTAAACTCGCCGTTACATGAAGTCCATCCTGAAACAGGTTTTTTTCGATGGTGTGGCGAAGATGCTCGGCAATGAACATCGCCTCGCCAAGTCCGCTCATCGAGAGGATGACCACGAACTCTTCTCCCCCCCAGCGGCCGAGCAGGTCGGTCGGTCTGATCCCCCTCTGAACCATCTCCGCCAACCCCACCAGCACCGCATCGCCCACCGCGTGGCCATACCTGTCGTTTATTTCTTTAAAATGATCGATATCGATCATGATCAGGGAAACAGGATGCCCGTGGCGAGTTAAGCGGGCCATCTCCTGATTGGCAAACTCATCGATGCGAACCCGGTTCCAACATCCGGTTAAACGATCCTTCATCGCCGCCATACGCAAGCGCTCATCGGAACGCTCCTTGGCCATGAGGACAAAACCGTTGGAGATTAAGATAGTGGCAACGTAAGCAATCCCGCCGATGATCACCTGCGCCCAGGAAGCGGTAAATAGCGGTTCAACTTCGGAAGGTTTTATTACTGAAAAAACAATTCTGGTGAACAATAGAGGCGGAGCCATTAACATAATCACCAGGATAAGGTCCCGCCCGCGACTGGCGAATAATCGTCTTCGTTTCAGCAAGGCCGAGCAGATCAGGACCGACTGAATTAGCAGGATACTATTGCCAAAGAATATTCTCGCCCGAATATTGTCCATTAGGAAACTATATAGACAAACAATCAAAACGGGAGGTAACCAGAATATCAATCTATTACAGGGGTCAGCCATAAAGTCTTTTATTGCCAGCAAAAACATCGAATAAAATAAAGAGATAAGAAAATTTCCTAATATTATCGAATAGACATCGCCGATAATCCCACGCAATCCCACTAAGGCAAATCCTATGGAATAAATGCACAACGCGAATGCCCAGGTCCGCAACCCATCGCTATTATCCCCACGCGCGACCCATCTCACCGAGGCGGCAAGGGAAAGACAGGTTAAGACATGAGTAAAGATGATACTTTGCAAATTGAGGTCGATATGCATTGAAAATCCTGTTAAACGGCGGTTGCCGGTCAAACAACCCATGCTCCCTACGTATGCTGTGGCGGGTAGTATAACGCGCGGATTCTGAATGGCAGCCGAGCGGGACGGCAATAATCGCGCAGTCATGATACTGGATAGTGAATACGGTCGTCCCTGTCGGGTCAATGTGGCCGGCATACTGGTGATAAAACGCCCTATCGTCCCGGGAGGAATGCAAACGCGCCGGCACGATGATGTTGACCTCGATCAGCGTTATGACGACCCAAGCTGGCGGTATTGCACCCATGTTTTGTCATGTTTACGAATGGTTAACCCGCAGTATGTTAATTACTATGTTAGCGGCATACGTGACGGCCATGCCGATAAGCGTTATCCATCGCGCTCTGATATGAGTATTTTGCGTAATTGATTATGTGAGGGAATACATGAAAAAAAGTCGTTACACTTGGCAGATTGCGCATCTTGTGGTTGCCTTCCTCGGCGCGCCTTTCACCGTCGTCCACGCTGGGGAGTTGTCTGCGCAAGGCATTGCAGGCGCACAGATAACTACGTTAGCTACTACGGTGTCCAAAGGGTCATTGACTATCGCTAATGGGCGAAATTGTCTGACTGAGAACGAGTACGGTATTCCGGTGCTGGCAGGTTGCCAAAGCACTACCCATACCTCGCCCGAGACATCAACGGTGACCTTTATCGAGATCGCCGCCGGCAAGTGTCTCACGGACATGGGAAATAACGAGCCTTCCCTCTCAACCTGTGACCAGCAGGATAAAAAACAGCAGTGGCAGGCGCTGCCCACCGGCGGGACGGACGTTCGAAATGTGGCGACCAGCAAATGCCTGACGGCCTCGGGTCTAGATAGGCCGGTAAAAATGGCCCCGTGCAGCGGGCTTCCGGCGCAATCCTGGACATTGCCCCGCTAATTTTTCTTTTTCATGCCGCCAGAATGGCGATAGATCAACACACTAATATAGCCTAGAGGGTTCGCCTGGCGGAAGCCGTCGAGTAAAAGAACCCCGAATCATTTACTCAAAAAAGTGATTCGGGTGAGTGAATACAGCCAACGCACCTGCGGCTCGACAGATGAATAAACCTCGCGAAGTGGCAGAGGTAAACCGACGCCCGTACAATGAAAAACGTGACGGGTATATCCTCCCTACTCTTCCACCCGCAGGCCATAGGTTTTGAATTTTTCCAATACGATGGCAATTTCCTCATCCGACAGCACCGGCACCGGATCGACGATCGGCAAAATGGCAAGATAAAGCTTGGCCAAGACGTCAACTTCATGGGCTAACCACAGCGCTTTTTGCAGATTCACTTCGCAAGCGATCATGCCATGATGCTGCAGTAGCGTGGCTTTGCGATGTTTCAGCGCCACGGCGACATGTTCCGAGAGTTTCCTGGTGCCAAAGGTGGCATAGGGGGCGCAAGGAATGGTGCTGCCCCCCGCCGCCGCGATCATATAATGAATAGCCGGGATGGGGCGATTAAGAATGGATACCGCGGTGCAATTCACCGCATGATTATGTACCACCGCATTCGCCTCCGGGCGCGTTTGGTACGCAACCTGATGAAAACGCCACTCGCTTGAGGGCACTTTGCCTTCGTCATGTCTTCCATTAGCATCAATATAGACAATATGCGACGCCGTCAGATTTTCGTAAGGTATCCCGGTCGGCGTGATCAGCAGGCCATCCCGATAACGCACGCTAACATTACCCGCGGTTCCCTGATTTAGCCCCAGACGCGTCATTTCCAAACAGGTGTAAATAATTTCGCGGGCGAGCGTATCTTTTTCCATTTCAAGCCTCTCTGACTATTAAACAGATACTCATACTTATCCCGGACGGTCGAACGACCAATAGCTCAATTAAAATATGTGATGCACCTCAAGACATTCGGGTATTTTCATTAAAAAAACAGGCTTACCTGTCGAATAAAACTGACCGTTTAAATTAAGAAAATAATAAACAGTCATATAGAAACCCGCAGGGTACTTTATTGACCGATTGAGAATTAAAATAAACAAACGGTCATCAATATTGTGTTTTTTTAACGGCGGGTTAATAAAACGGGCATATTTTTATTTGGCTAAAGTGATGATGCTCACATTTCATTCGTCAATAATATCGAATGTGACATTACGCATACTTTTAGCCTTTTATTTGCTTTAAAAGTATCGCCACTTACCGCGACAGCGACAAAATTAATAACCCCGTGGACACAGCGGAACAGGCATTATGCTGGTCGCTGCGGGAGGAACAGATTTTATGGATAAATGCATCACTCATCTCCGCATGACTTAACGAGGACGCTATGGGCAATATTACAGTGCAATCAGAGAGCTACCGCGTAGACAGCCGCGAACGCAGGGCAAGTTATGTTATTCCATTTGCCTTGCTGTGTTCGCTGTTCTTTTTATGGGCGGTCGCCAATAATCTTAACGATATTTTACTGCCTCAGTTTCAACAGGCGTTCTTTTTAAGTAATTTCCAAGCCGGGCTGATCCAGTCATCTTTTTATTTTGGCTATTTTTTAATTCCTATCCCAGCAGGGATATTAATGAAAAAATTGAGTTACAAAGCAGGCATCATTACCGGATTATTGCTTTATGCGATCGGAGCATCCTTATTCTGGCCTGCTGCCGAAGGGATGAGCTACGCACTATTTCTGATAGGTCTGTTTATTATTGCCGCCGGACTAGGATGTTTAGAAACCGCAGCCAACCCTTTCGTTACTGTATTAGGACCTGAACAATCCGGGCATTTTCGTATCAACTTGGCGCAAACATTCAATTCCTTCGGCGCCATCATTGCCGTGGTATTTGGTCAAGGGCTCATTCTATCCCACGTCCCGCATCAATCCGCGGAAGTCCTGAAACAGATGGCGCCGGACGACCTGGCGACCTATAACCACAGTTTAGTGTTGGCGGTGCAATCGCCCTATATGATTATCGTCGGGATTGTCTTGGCCGTGGCGCTACTGATCGCGTTGACTCAATTTCCAACGATTCACAGCGATACACACGCCGATGACCGCCAAGGCAACACCGTTCTGACCGCATTATTCCGTTTGGTACGTATTCGTCATTGGCGCTGGGCGGTGCTGGCGCAATTTTGCTACGTCGGCGCGCAAACGGCCTGCTGGAGCTACCTGATCCGCTACGCCATCGAAGAATTGCCGGGCACCACGCCGGGTTTCGCGGCCAACTACCTCACGGCCACCATGGTGTGCTTTTTCATAGGCCGTTTCAGCGGCACCTGGCTGATCTGCCGCTATGCCCCGCATAAAGTGCTGGCGATCTACGCGTTCATGGCCATGCTCCTATGTCTCATCTCCGCCGCGGTGGGTGGCCATATCGGGCTGCTGGCGCTCACGCTGTGCAGCGCGTTTATGTCCATTCAATATCCCACTATTTTTTCTCTCGGCATCAAGAACCTGGAGCAGGACACCAAATACGGCTCGTCAATCATAGTGATGACCATTGTAGGCGGCGGCATCGTCACGCCGCTGATGGGTTTTGTCAGCGACAAGGCCGGCAATATCCCCACCGCGGAACTGATACCCGCGTTATGTTTTGCCATCATTTTCATTTTTGCCAAATTCAGAACCAACGTCCTAACAGTAGCCCGAAGCTGACAGGACGCCGCATTCAATTGTTTTTAACCGATTAAAGTAAGGAAAACAGATGAATAACCCACGAAAAACCACCAATAATTTACCCAAAATAGGTATTCGGCCGGTCATTGACGGACGCCGGATGGGCGTGCGGGAGTCGCTCGAAGAACAAACCATGAATATGGCGCAGGCCACTGCGCAACTGATTACTGAACACCTGCATCATGCAAGCGGCGCTGCGGTTGAATGCGTGATTGCCGATAGCTGTATCGCCGGAATGGCGGAATCGGCAGCCTGTGAAGATAAATTCAGGATTGAGAACGTTGGGCTCACCATCACCGTCACACCCTGTTGGTGCTATGGCAGTGAAACTATCGATATGGACCCCCTAAGGCCAAAGGCCATTTGGGGGTTTAACGGCACCGAACGTCCCGGCGCCGTTTATCTGGCGGCGGCGCTGGCTGCCCACACCCAGAAAGGGATTCCGGCTTTTTCAATCTACGGGCATGACGTACAGGATGGCAAAGACCAGAACATTCCCCCGGACGTACAGGAAAAACTCCTGCGCTTTGCCCGTGCCGGTTTGGCCGTCGCCGATATCAAGGGCAAAAGCTATATGTCATTGGGCGGCGTCGCCATGGGCATCGCGGGTTCCATTGTCGACCACAACTTCTTTGAATCCTGGCTGGGAATGAAAGTACAGTGTGTCGATATGACCGAATTACGTCGTCGAATCGACCAAAAAATTTATGATGAGCAGGAGTTGGCGCTCGCACTCTCTTGGGCGGATCAAAACTTCCGTTACGGCCCCGATCTTAATGCCGAGCAGTATAAACGTTCGCCCGCCAGCAGCCGGGCGGTACTGCGAGAAAGCCTGTTAATGGCGATGTGCATCCGCGACATGATGCAGGGTAATCCAGCGTTGGCCAAAAAAGGTTTTGTTGAAGAATCGCTAGGCTATAACGCCATCGCCGCCGGTTTCCAAGGCCAGCGCCATTGGACCGATCAATATCCTAACGGCGATACCGCGGAAGCATTGCTTAACAGCTCATTTGATTGGAATGGTACCCGCCAGCCAATGGTGGTTGCCACCGAAAACGACAGCCTGAACGGTGTTGCCATGTTATTTGGCCATATGCTCACCGGCACCGCGCAGATATTCGCGGATGTGCGCACCTATTGGTCCCCGGAAGCGGTTAAGCGTGTCACGGGAAAAGAACTCACCGGCCGCGCGGAACATGGCATTATCCACCTGATCAACTCCGGCTCCGCCGCGCTTGATGGGACCTGCCGTCAATTGGACCATCACGGCAAACCAACCATAAAACCGCATTGGCAAATAAGCCAGAAAGAGGCCGACCAATGCTTACAGGCCACTGAATGGTGTCCGGCCATCCACGAATATTTCCGCGGCGGGGGTTTTTCTTCTCGTTTCCTGACCTGCGGCGGCGTCGCGTTCACCATGTCGCGCATCAATATGATTAAAGGCCTGGGGCCGGTTCTGCAAATTGCCGAGGGCTGGAGTATCGAGCTGCCCGCGGAAGTTCACGATACGCTCAATCGCCGGACCAATGAAACCTGGCCAACCACGTGGTTTGCACCTCGGCTCACCGGGAAAGGCCCGTTCACCGATGTGTATTCCGTCATGGCGAACTGGGGCGCCAACCACGGCGTGCTGACCATTGGTCATGTCGGCGCGGATCTGATTACATTGGCATCAATGCTGCGCATCCCGGTCTGCATGCACAACCTGCAAGATAACGAGGTTTACCGCCCCTCATCATGGGCCGCTCACGGTATGGACACTGAGGGTCAGGACTATCGGGCCTGTCAGAACTACGGACCCTTATACAAAAGATAAGCAGGTACGGCCCCCCGGGGTTTCAGCCAGGGGGCTCCCTTTACGCCACAACCTTTACAGGAAAAACGATGAACCGTGATGTGGTGATTGTTCTGGACTGCGGCGCGACGAATATTCGCGCCATCGCCGTCGATGCGCAGGGCACCGTGGTCGCCAAGGCCTCTACCCCCAACGCCAGCCGGCCGGCGCAGGAAAACGCCCAGTGGCACATCTGGTCGCTGGCCGACATCTTGCGCCGACTTGCCGAATGCTGTCAGAAAATTATGCCGCGGTTAAATGGATGCCGCGTACATGCGCTGACCGTCACCACCTTTGGCGTGGACGGCGCGTTGGTCGATGCGCAGGGAGAGCTGCTGTATCCGATAATCAGCTGGAAATGCCCACGTACTGTCGCCATCATGGAGAAAATCGACCGTTATATCACTGCCGACGAGCTGCAAACCCTCTCGGGAGTAGGTCAATTCAGTTTTAATACCTTATACAAACTTATCTGGCTCAAAGAACATCGACCGGAGCTGCTTGAACAGGCCCATGCGTGGCTATTTATCTCCTCATTGATTAACCAGCGGCTCACCGGAAAATTCACGACCGATCGCACGATGGCCGGGACCAGCCAGTTGCTGGATGTGCGTCGGGAAATTTTCAGCGAGACAATCCTGCGATGTACGGGATTGTCCGCGCGCCTGTTTCCCCGCCTGGTCGCCGCCGGCGAATACATTGGCGATCTGCGGGCGCAAATGGCGCTACAGTTGGGCGTGCCGGTTGGAACGCCGGTGATTTCGGCCGGCCATGACACGCAATTTGCCCTGTTTGGGTCCGGTGCCGATATAGACCAGCCGGTACTTTCATCTGGGACATGGGAGATTCTGATGGTCCGCTCGCCTCGCGTAAATACCTCTATGCTGCCAGGGTTTGCCGGCTCCACCTGCGAACTCGATAGCTGCCAGGAGCTATTTAACCCCGGTTTACAATGGCTGGCGTCCGGGGTGCTTGAATGGGTTCGCCAGTTATACTGGCGCGATGACGCGTTGCCCGGTGTATACCACCAGATGATGGAGGAAGCCCGGAAGATCGCCCCCGGTTCGCAAGGATTACGCATGAATTGCCGACTGCTTGATGGCCGTGCGCCGGCGGGCTGGAGCGGGGTCCGGTTGCACACCGGGCGGGGGCATTTTTATCGCTCCGCTCTAGAGGCGCTCGCCTGGCAGCTTGAACAAAACGTATCCATGCTGGAAAGCATTGGCGGGTTCACCGCCAAAGAGCTGTTATTGGTCGGCGGCGGCAGTCGCAATAGCCTTTGGAATCAAATTAAAGCGGACGTACTGAACTTACCCATAAAGGTCTTGCATGACGCTGAAACCACCGTGTTGGGCGCAGCCATGTTTGCCTGGAGCGGGGTCGGATATTACGCGTCCCCGGAGCAGGCGCGCGCACGCATTACCTACCGCTACGAGTCCTATTTCCCCGGTGAACAAAGCGCTGATTATCGCGCGCTCACTCACCATAACCCGATGGTCATGGAAGGAGCTTGATATGCTGAAAACGATCTCTGCGTTAATTTCACCCCAGTTATTAAAAACCCTAGCGGAAATGGGTCATGGGGATGAAATCATTTTTTCCGATGCCCATTTTCCGGCGCACAGTATCGGCCCACAGGT
>JAATGH010000237.1 GCA_015654745.1 Enterobacterales bacterium | reverse complement strand
TAGCAAACATGCAGACCCCGCACATTCTTATCGTTGAAGACGAGTCAGTTACCCGCAATACTCTCAAAAGCATTTTTGAAGCTGAGGGTTACATGGTTCATGAGGCCATTGATGGCGCAGAGATGCACCAGATCTTATCGGAAAATGACATTAACCTGGTTATTATGGATATTAATCTGCCAGGTAAAAACGGATTGCTGTTGGCCCGGGAATTACGTGAACACGCGAGCGTGGCGCTGATGTTTTTGACTGGCCGCGACAATGAGGTGGATAAAATACTCGGTCTGGAAATCGGCGCTGACGATTACATCACCAAGCCCTTTAATCCACGGGAATTAACCATTCGTGCCCGCAATCTGCTGTCGCGCACCATGAACCTTGGCAGCGGCGGCGAAGAGCGCAAGCTGGTTGAGAGTTATAAGTTCAACGGATGGGAGCTGGATATCAATAGCCGTTCCCTGCTAAGCCCGGCCGGCGAACACTATAAGCTGCCGCGCAGTGAATTCCGTGCCATGCTGCACTTTTGCGAAAATCCCGGCAAAATCCAAACGCGTGCGGAATTGCTGAAAAAAATGACCGGCCGTGAGCTTAAAGCGCATGACCGTACCGTTGATGTCACTATCCGTCGGATTCGTAAACATTTTGAGGCGACGCCCGATACGCCGGAAATCATTGCCACGATCCATGGCGAAGGCTATCGTTTCTGCGGCGATCTGGAAGAATAAGAATAAATGGCCCAGCACCGTGACGGCGGCCGGGTCATATTTCTTTTTTGCCCCACTTAGCGCTGGGCGGTCCATGGCATGATTGGCACCGCGCTCAGGGCGTTTTTCGGTGAACCTTCCACCACCCGGTCGGAATAAGATAAGTAGACCAGCGCATTGCGCTTTTCATCATAAAAGCGCACCACCTGTAGCCGCTTGAAAATGAGAGAAGTTCGCTTCTGAAATACCACCGTGCCGCTTTGCTTGGCATTCTTGATCTTGTCAGTCAGCGTTATCGGGCCCACCTGCTGGCAGGAAATAGCCGCATCGGCAGTATCCTCCGCTATGCCAAGGCCTCCTTTGATACCACCCGTTTTAGCTCGGCTGAGGTAACAGGTCACGTTCTGGACATCCGGGTCGTCGAACGCTTCCACCACGATTTTATGGTCAGGTCCAAACAGCTTGAAAACCGTGTCCACCGAGCCGACTTCCTCAGAACGCGCGGTGCCGGCGGCAAACAGGCTTAACAATAGAGCGGAACATAGGATCTTATTCATGGATATGGGCTTCTTTTCTTGAATGGCAACTTACCGCCGGCAAGGTCCCCAGTGAACATCATGCGGGGGTCACTACCGGTGATGGATTACTGCTATCATGTCAGGTATTAATTAGCTAATAAATCTTTGTCGGTCTAGCCGCAAAAAATTGCTATCATGCGTCAACTTTTTTTCAACGTGCTCCAAACGCTCTCTGAGGATGATCTATGGATCAAGCCGGTATAATTCGTGATCTGTTAAGCTGGTTGGAAGGACATTTGGACCAGCCATTGTCCCTGGACAATGTCGCTGCAAAAGCAGGCTACTCCAAGTGGCATTTGCAGCGCATGTTCAAAGAGGTAACAGGTCATGCCATCGGTGCGTATATCAGGGCCCGCAGATTGTCCAAAGCGGCCGTGGCCTTACGTTTAACCAGCCGACCGATTCTGGATATTGCCTTGCAATACCGTTTCGATTCGCAGCAAACCTTCACCCGGGCGTTCAAAAAACAGTTTGTTCAGACTCCAGCATTGTATCGTCGTTCGGAAGAGTGGGACTCCACGGGGATTCGTCCACCGATCCGGCTGGAAAAATGGAACGCCCCGCAACCGGAATTTATTACCCTGCCACCGATGAGTCTGGTTGGCCTGACCCAGAGCTACTCTTGCACCCTGGAGCAAATCAGCACCTTTCGCAGCGAGATGCGGATACAGTTCTGGCGTCAATATCTGGGCGAAGCGCAATGCATTCCGCCGATTCTCTACGGCTTGAACCATAGCCGGCCAAGCCAGGAGAAAGATGATGAGCAGGAGATCCTCTACACCACGGCCGTCGAACCCCAAGACGTTCCCGAAAATGTTCAGAACGGGCAACCGATTGAGCTTACCGGCGGGGACTATGCCCAATTTATTTACCACGGCCCGTCCGACGGATTGCAAAATTTCATTCTCTCCTTATACGGCACCTGCCTGCCCATGTTGAAAATGACCCGTCGCCAGGGACATGATATCGAGCGATTCTATCCAAAGGAAAGGGCGCCCGACGCGCCGGTACCTCATACTATCCGCTGCGAGTACTTAATTCCGGTGCGCCGCTAACGCTGAATTTCATCTAACGCGGGCATATCCAAATGCGAGGTCTCGCCCGCGGTTTCCACCACCCAACCCGGAGCCAACCACGGGCTTTGCTGATAATCCATACGCGACAGGGAGCAGTTACGCAACCGTAAGCGGCGCTCGGCATAAGGCGGCAGGCCCAGCACCGTACTGATCAGGCAGCCCAAGGCCATACCATGACTGACCAGAAGGGGAATGCTGCCGGCGGGCAATTCGCGACAGCTATCCAGCGCCGACTGCATGCGCACAGACAGTTCGGTCATGGACTCGCCCTGCGGGATGCGGCCGCCGGGCGTTCCGTCCACCAGCTGCTTGCGCCAGCTTTCTTCTTCCTCGGTTAGGGTATCAATATCACGCATTTCCAGAATTCCCATATCGAGTTCGCGCAGGCGAGGATCGGTTATTACCTCGCAACGGCATACCCGGGCGATAATGTCGGCCGTATGACGTGTACGGCCGAGGTCGCTGCTGATAATATGGCTAATTCCAAATTGCTTTACGCGTTCTGCGACTTGTTGTGCCTGGCGTTGGCCTTTGGCGGTTAATGCGCTATCGGATTGCCCTTGAATTCGGCGCAAGGCATTCCATTCTGTTTCGCCATGGCGAACAAGATAGACCTGTAACATGGTTTTTTTCCGTTATACTGCGTGAAAATGACTGGAGTGATAAAACAATATGTATTACGTCGTTGCTGCTACTACTAACCCGGCTAAAATTGAAGCCATCAGTCAGGCGTTTAATGATACTTACGGAACAGACAGCTGCCGCATCGTGGGTATCGACGTCGACAGCGGCGTTCCGTCGCAGCCAATGGGCGATACGGAAACCCGCAGCGGAGCGCGCAATCGGGTGATGGCGGCACGCCAGGTCAGTCCGGAAGCGGATTTCTGGGTCGGTGTTGAGGCGGGTATAGAAGATAATATGACCTTTTCCTGGATGGTTATCGAAAATACTCATCTGCGCGGTGAATCACGCTCTGCTAGTTTAATATTACCAGAAAGTATATTACAGGGAATCATTGCGGGTAGGGAATTGGGCCTGGAAATGGCGAATTTGACCGGAATTAAGGATATTAAACGCCAGGGCGGCGCCATCGGCGTATTTACCGCCGGCAAACTCACCCGCAGCAGCGTTTACCACCAGGCACTGTTACTCGCGCTGGTACCATTCAATAACGCCATATACCAGACCAGTCGCGTACAGGCCAATTAATCGGGCAGCAGCGTCAAATGCTGCTCCAACCACTGCCTGAGTTCCGGGGGCGCCGCTTTGAGGCTATTGGAACCACGGGTAATGGTCGCAATACCGGTGCCCAGCGCGCTTTTCAATTCACGCTGGCTCATTTCGCCATCCAACAGCGCCCGGATAATACGGATACGGATACCAATGGCCTCCCGCTCATCGGCCGTAAGCATTAACTGCAGCAACGGCACGTGCAGCCCATCGGTAAACGCTTGCCCCAATAACGCGGCGAAATGTTGCCAGTCCTGTTCAGACCGATCGGCGCCGGGAGTGGATCCGTCATTCATAAGAGCCCCTAAATAATTCGAGTTGCAGGAGGGCGGCAAGCGAGTGCATCCCGATGAGCTTACTCAGGTCAGTGATTCGGGTGAATGAGCGCGGCTAACGCACCTGCAGCTTGAAGTATGACGGTAAGAGACCGCCATACCTATTGACTAGTACAGCAGTCTACCCTATTTTGCGTGGATTCAATAGCTTCTCTGCCACTCCGCATCCGTCAAAATTTTTGCCGGTTGCCGCAAAAAATAGCGATAAAACACGTCATACGCCAATACATTCTTCACATAACCCCGCGTCTCGGAAAAAGGAATGCTTTCGATAAAAGCGACCGGATCCGCGCGTCCGGCGCTGCCGTCAAGCCAGGTGGTCACCCGTCCCGGCCCGGCATTATAGGCGATGCTTGAGAGAATCCGGTTGCGGCCAAACATCTGGTAAACATATTCCAGATACGTGGTGCCCAACTCGATATTCGTCTGCGGATCCAATAGCTGGCTGGGGTTGGTATAACTGGCAATATTAAACATCTCGGCGGTGTGTTTAGCGGTAAGCGGCATTAACTGCATCAGCCCCGCCGCCCCCACCGGCGACTGCGCTTTGGGATTCCAGGCACTCTCCTGGCGGGCAATAGCCATCGCATAGCTTTGGCTGATACCCTTATCCGCGGTCGCCTCGCGAAACTCGTTATGCCAGGCGAGCGGGAAACGTTCTTCCAGATGATCCCATAACTTGCCGGCAATGGTCGCCTGCACGCTCAAATCGGGCCACTGCTGCTCGAAAGCATAACGAGCCAGAGCTTCCTGCTGCGGCCGGCTAAGGCTTACCACCAATGCGCTCCATTCGTTGCGCGCCAGATTATCCATATTCCAATACATAAGCTCCCGCACCCTGGCTATTTCCGGGCGTTGGGTCAGATCCGGCGTCGGCTGCACCGCGCTTGCGACGTTAACCACATAACTCACGTTGAGCTTCTGTGCCGCCACCATCGGGTAAAATCCGCGGCCCTGCATCAGGTCGCGCAATATCGCCTCGCCTTCGCTTTTCCTGCCCTGATCGATGAGCAGCACGGCATGCCAATAGCGCCACTCATCCTTTTGCCGCGCGTCCTCCGGCAGCCGGTCCAACCAGGCCGCAACGCCCTGGCGATCGGCCTGCCCCAGCGCCGTGCGAATGCGCCGTTCAAGCAGCGCCGTGGAATGTCCGCGTAAAATAACGTTATCGCGCCATGCCGCCTGCTCGGCGGTGGCATCGGGACCCATCAGCCGCCAGGCGACGCTTTCTTCCAAATCCAGACGCTCGCTGTCGCTCATATGCTGCAGCCGGACCAACGTCGGGAGCATGGCGCGCGCATTTTCCACGTCATCGCGCGCCAGGCGCGCAAAGGTGATGATAGTGGCCTGACGGGTCAAATCGGTGGGACCCACGCTGCGGGCGAACCCCTCAATAGTGGCGGGATTGTCCTGCAAAGCCGCCAGCGCGTTGCCCATGGTCTGATATTCAATGGGCAGCTGTTTTGACAGATAGTTAACCAGGCCGGTATTGCCCTCTTTCATCGCCAGCCGCATGCGCTGTAGGATCGCCAGCGGACCGCGCTGGCCAGCCTGGGCCCAAATACCGAAGAGTTTATTGCAGCTATCGGGCAGCGTATGGCCGTTCAGCCAAACGTCCTGTGCCCCATCCCAGGCGGCCTGCTGCTGGCCGGTGGCCCATTTGGCATAATAGAAGTTACAGCGCGCGGAGACCGGTTTTGGTGGCTGGGGGCTGAACGCCAACAGACTTTGCCAGTCCTGGCGCTGGGCCAGCTCGTTCACAAAACGGGCGGCGAGTGAACGTGCCGGTGGCAGCGTCGGATTAGCATTAATAAAAGTGGTAATCTGCTCCATGCCGACCTGTGAGAGATCCTGCGATAACTCCCGATACTCCAGATAAGGATAAAGCGGGTAATCGCGCAGCGTCGGCAGCAACTGCGCAACCTCGTCCATGCGATTGCTATCCCAGGCCTGCTTGATTTGCTGGTAGCGCTGGCGCTGCGCATCGATTGAATCTGCGTGCGCGAGGCCGCCAACGGCTAGCAAACATAACACCACGCCCACGTTCAGCCACCTGTCCACCTTGACCATATCAACCCTATCCTCAACGTAATGGCGTTATTGTCCGCCCGATCCAAACCTACTCCCGTACGGAGGTGATCTTATTATATCCAGATGCCGCCATCATGCTAGGCACTGCCCCCGCAAACCCCATCCTAACGCAACGGCCGCGTCAACCAAAACGATTACCGCGCGCCGGGTCGCGGCCCGGTGCGCGCGCTGGATCACATTGTTGATGTTTATCCTGGCACGGGTATTAATTACGCTATGCCGCTATGGGGTCCTGAGGTAATCTTCTTCGCTAAAACCGCTGTACCACGACGATGCGGAATGACTCATCGGCCTGAGGTTAACAAACTTCAATGATGCCGATGCGTCGCTTTTGCCGTAAGGTAAATTAACGTGCAAGTTAACTATAAACCGATACTGATTTTTTTTATTTTTATCCTCTTTAGCATTTTTCTTTTTGCCATGATGAAAGAGGGCATATGGTTCGGCCATGATAGAGTCGCGCATTTTCAGCGGATGATCTCTTTAAATAATGAATTGGCCAACCATCAATTTCCACCGTTGTTTGATTATTGGTCATCGGGCCAGTTCGGCTATTCCTGGCAACTTTTTTATCCGCCGCTGACGTCATTGGTGTTTTTAATCGCCAAGGTGTTGACGTTTAATAGCCCGGATATCATTTTGCAGATGAAGACCGTATTTTTTATTATTCTCGTGATCGCATTCAGCGCATGCTTTTATGCGGCCAAGCGTGAACATGATTCCGATGCCGCCGGCTATCTGTGCGCCATCCTATTGGTAACGTCAGGCTATTTTTTCACCAATATATTCGTCAGGTTCGCCCTGGGCGAATGCCTGGCCATGTCTTTAATGCCGTTGTTTATCCGGGGCTGCAGTTCATTAGTAGGCGATCGCCGCGACCGGTGGCTGATTCCCTTTGCCGCACTGGGCATCTTCTTATCGAATATACCCAGCATCATCGTGGCCGCGATATTTTTTATCCTGTTTATGTCCGCCAATCTCAAGGCAATACTGAATCGGCAGACCCTATTATTCTTTTTGCGTTCAGCGCTGATGGTTATCTCACTAAGCGCATTCTATTGGTCGCCACTACTCTATCATATTCACAATTCAGATATTTTCGCCACCAACGGCAAGCTATTGCTCTATGACGACTTATTAAAATTCAGCAGTAGCCTGACCGAAACATTGTTCTCGCTACCCTCGACCTATGGTGTATCCAATCCAGGCATGTTTTTATCCATTGGCGCGGTGCAGTTGGCGTTAGCGCTGTTTTATCTGAAATATGGCCGTTCATCCCAGGGGCGTAAGATGATGATTATCGCCCTGGTTTTTATTGTCGCCACGACGCATTGGGTACCTTGGAATCTTATTCCCAATTCGGTACCGGTTTTGAAATTGATGCAGTTCCCTTGGCGCTTATTATCCTGCGCCACCGCCATGGTGGCCTTGTTTGCTTCCGGCATGCTGGCCGGGAAGCTGGCGCGCAGGCCCGCCGTGGTCTTGTCCTTGGCGCTGTTATGCATAGCGACCCTGTATTTGCCGTTTAAGCAGCTCTTCGATCGTCCCTTTGTGCCGCTCAATCTCAGCCAGATATATGATGATTATCTCAACAACAGCAATCTCCGGTCGGGCAACTTCAAGCATCTCGAGCAGAACGACTTTGCCTTTTTCGCCAACCCGCGGGCGCAGATAACCGCTACCGCGTTTGTTGACGGTTATCCCGAAATGACGATACACGCCGACGGTGAGCAGGTGGTCACGCTGCCCTTTATCCGGTATTCGGGCTACTACCTGCTGGTGGACGGCCAAAAGACGCGGCCAGAGCCCTTGACCAACGGTCTGGTGGGCGTTCGGCTGGACAATGGCCAACATACCGTCAGGCTGGCCTATCGCAGTGCGATAGTGGTGGTTCCCGCCTGCATCAGCCTGCTGTCCCTGGGCGTGATAGCGGTATTTTTCTGGCGTCGCCGATATTGCCGGGCGGATGAATAAAACGTTTTGTCAATTGCCTGCGGGATTGATGGGATTGCCGGGGAAAACCGGCTAAAATAGCCGGGAATACCCCGCATTGCTAAATGCAAAATGGCAAAATGCCCCGGAAATGTCCGTCAAGATCTTGACGATTGCGGACATTAACTATCCCCCTATCAAGAGGCTTATAGCAACGTGGCTCAATACGTCTATACCATGCATCGCGTCGGCAAAATCGTGCCGCCAAAGCGTCATATTTTAAAAGATATTTCCCTGAGTTTCTTCCCTGGCGCCAAGATCGGGGTGCTGGGGCTTAACGGCGCAGGTAAATCCACCCTACTGCGGATCATGGCGGGTATCGATACGGAAATCGAGGGCGAGGCGCGCCCGCAGGCCGGCATAAAAATCGGCTACCTGTCGCAAGAACCGCAGCTGGATTTACAGCAAACCGTGCGCGAGGCAATAGAACAAGCGGTAGGCGAGGTGAAACAGGCGTTGAACCGGTTGGATCTGGTCTACGCCGCCTACGCGGAGCCGGATGCGGATTTCGATAAGCTGGCCAAGGAGCAAGGTGAACTGGAAGCGATTATCCAGGCCCATGATGGCCATAACCTGGACAATCAGCTGGAACGGGCCGCCGATGCGCTGCGCCTGCCGCCATGGGATGCCAAAATTGCCACCCTGTCCGGCGGTGAGCGGCGGCGGGTGGCGATATGCCGCCTGTTGCTGGAAAAACCGGATATGCTGCTACTCGACGAACCCACCAACCATTTGGACGCCGAATCGGTAGCCTGGCTGGAGCGATTCCTGCTGGACTATGAAGGAACCGTGGTGGCCATTACCCATGACCGCTATTTCCTCGACAACGTGGCCGGCTGGATCCTGGAGCTGGATCGGGGCGAGGGCATTCCCTGGGAAGGCAACTACTCTTCCTGGCTGGAACAGAAAGATCAGCGGCTGGCGCTGGAAGCCTCATCGGAAACCGCCAGACGCAAATCCATCGAGAAAGAGCTGGAATGGGTGCGGCAAAATCCCAAAGGCCGCCAGTCCAAAGGCAAGGCTCGCCTGGCCCGCTTTGAAGAACTCAATAACGTGGAATACCAGAAGCGCAATGAAACCAGCGAACTGTTTATTCCACCCGGTCCCCGGCTGGGGGATAAAGTGCTGGAGGTGGAGAACCTCAGCAAGTCCTATGGCGACCGGCTGCTGATCGATAAACTGTCCTTTTCGGTTCCCAAAGGTGCGATTGTCGGCATTATCGGTCCCAACGGCGCCGGGAAGTCCACGCTGTTCCGCATTCTATCGGGTAAAGAGCAGCCTGACAGCGGCAGCGTAACCTTGGGCGACACTGTCCAATTGGCCTCGGTGGATCAGTTCTGCGACAGTATGGATAACGGCAAAACCGTTTGGGAAGAAGTCTCGGGCGGCCAAGATATTATGCGTATTGGCAACTTTGAGCTTCCAAGCCGGGCCTACGTCGGACGGTTTAACTTTAAAGGTGTTGATCAGGGCAAGCGCATCGGCGAACTCTCCGGCGGGGAGCGTGGACGGGTACACTTGGCCAAGCTGCTGCAGGTCGGTGGCAATATGCTGCTGCTGGATGAGCCCACCAACGATCTTGACGTGGAAACCCTGCGCGCACTGGAAAATGCCCTGCTGGAGTTTCCAGGCTGCGCCATGGTGATATCCCATGACCGCTGGTTCCTTGACCGGATTGCCACGCATATCATCGATTACCAGGATGAAGGTAAGATTGCGTTTTTCGAGGGCAATTTTACCGAATACGAAGAATGGAAAAAACGTACGTTGGGCGCGGAAGCGCTGCAACCCCATCGTATCAAATATAAAAAGATGTCCTGATAGCTCGCCTTGCCCTCCCATCGGCGGGCAAGGCCATCGCCTGGATTTATTATCGGGGCGGGCGCCGGCCTTGCGCTCCCCGCCGTCAGCGGCCTGCGGGGTTAGGTCCTTGCTCTGCCGTCTGCCCCAGCAGATCGCGAACCAAGTCAACACACTGCAGAAAGCGCCGATCGTAGTAGGGCACGTCAATGCGCACAAAAGGGATCTGGTTGCTATTGAGCAGATCTTCCAACAGCTGCTGGAATCCATCCCGCTCCGCCTGATTACCCAGGCTGCGTAATCCGTCCGCCACCCAGGGAGTATTATTTTTTAATAAAATCACCAGATCAAATCGGTATTCGTCAATCATCGCCTGCACAAACGGATGTTCCCGGCCGTGATAACGCTTGCAAAACGCTTGGCTGGTGACGAAATCCGTGTCGATAAATGCCACTTTATTCGCATACTTTACCGCAAAATCAATATATTGCGCCTGGCCCAATGCAATTTTATCGTAATCGGAATATTGCAACGCCATCTCATCGCCGCCCAGATGGGAGAACACGTATTCCCGTCCATACTCCCATGCGCTGCTGGTATTGAAGATATTCGCCAGTTTATTGACCATGGTGGATTTTCCGCTGGATTCCCCGCCGATCAGCGCCACGGTACGGACAAAAAACGGTTTCACCTCCGTTGGGATATATTCCCAATAGCGAAAGGGATCCTGGCGAATCTGCTCGCCGCTGATGGACATAAATGAACGGTTGGGATCGATGACTATCGTTTCGATCCCCAAATGTTCACGGTAGCCCGAGGCCTCCTGAGCTTCGCTGGTATAAATAAATCCCGGTTCAATGCCTTTCGTTTTCATAAATGACTGTATGCCGCGGCTCCACACATCCCACCCATGGGGATATGGTTCCATTCCCTGTTCATTAAAAGAATGGATATGGATGTTCTTCTGATATTTGAAGGTTTGCAGCAGCCAGCGCAGACGATCGCTGACCGTCGGCTGCTGCGACATGGCGCTGTCTTCGAATAGCTTGCGATCGCGCGGCTCATCGTGGCCCAGGATAACGTGCAGTTCGTCAACCTGGCTGCAGGCGCGCTGGATCAAATAGATATGGCCGGTGTGGAGCGGATAGAACTTGCCAAAAATGACGCCGATTTTCTGTTGCCGGCGCGGAAACTCGAGGCCCAGAAAACGGTGAATGGCCTGTAATTTCTGCGCGCTGGGACTTTTTATTTTGGCATTTAATAATTGGCTGAGGTAGCCCTTGGTCATGCCGCACGCCTCGGCCACCTGCTGTAACGTATATCCCTGTTGTTTTATCGCACCCTTCAAATAATTGAATGACGACATAGGCTTCCTTCTAATGGCTCAATCAATAATATACGCGGGTGGCAAAACCCATCATTCATTCCAGCTCTTCAAGGATAGATAATGCATCCGCCAGCTTTTTCACACCGAAGATCTGCATATTATCTTGCGGTTTTTTCGGCACGTTGGCAAAAGGCACGATGGCGCGGCGAAAACCGTGCTTGGCGGCTTCCGCTATTCGTTCCTGGCCGCTGGGCACCGGACGGATCTCGCCGGCCAGTCCCACTTCGCCAAACACCACCAGATCCTTGGGCAGCGCGCGATCGCGCAGGCTGGAGACCATGGCCAACATCAGCGCCAAATCAGCGCTGGTCTCAGTCACCTTGACTCCGCCGACCACATTGACAAACACATCCTGATCGGCCATTTGCAGCCCGCCATGGCGGTGCAATACCGCCAGCAGGATCGCCAGCCGGTTTTGCTCCAACCCCACGGCGACCCTTCGCGGATTGGCCAGCATCGAATGATCCACCAGCGCCTGGATCTCCACCAGCAGCGGACGGGTTCCTTCCCAGACCACCATCACGCTGCTGCCGGGGGTCATTTCCTCACCCCGACTAAGGAAGATTGCCGATGGATTGCTGACTTCACGCAATCCCTGTTCGGTCATGGCAAATACCCCCAATTCATTCACCGCGCCGAAGCGATTTTTATGGCTGCGCAAGGTGCGAAAACGTGAATCGGCATCGCCGTCGAGCATAATGGAACAATCGATACAGTGTTCCAGCACTTTGGGGCCGGCCAGGGAACCGTCCTTGGTGACGTGGCCCACCATCAGGATGGCCACGCCCTGGGTTTTGGCGAAGCGGGTCAGGTATGCGGCGGTTTCCCGCACCTGCGCCACGCTGCCGGGGGAAGATTGTATATCCGCCATATGCATCACCTGAATGGAGTCTATGACCATCAGGCGCGGCTTTTCATCAGCGGCAATCAGGCATATCTGTTCAATGCTGGTTTCCGACAACATATTCAGCCCGCCGGTGGGCAACGCCAACCGATGAGCCCGCATCGCCACCTGCTGCAACGACTCCTCACCGGTGACATACAAGGTTTTCATTTGTTCGGAGAGCTTGCACAGGGTTTGCAACAGCAGGGTGCTTTTGCCGGCACCGGGGCTGCCGCCAACTAAAATAGCGCTGCCCGGCACGACGCCGCCGCCGAGCACGCGGTCGAACTCTTTAAACCCGGTGGAAAAACGTGGCAACTCTTCGGGGCTGATATCAGACAGTTTGCGTACCCGGCTGACCGCGGCCTCACCCGAGTAGCCGCTGAAACGATCGTTGCGGATCGCGGCGGGGGACGCCGCCACGCGCACTTCGGTAATGGTGTTCCAGGCATTGCAAGCCCCGCACTGCCCTTGCCAGCGGGGATATTCCGCGCCACATTCATTACAGACAAACGCCCGTTTCGCCGCTTTAGCCACGTATACCTCGAAATTTGATGACATTACACCATGCCGCGGGACCTACCGACGGACCAGGGCTCGAACCGGAAGCCGGTGTCGAGCGGGCTTCAGCGATCTTCGCTTTTAAGGTTACCGCTCAGGATGCACAACACCCCCAATAAGTCCGCGTGGCGGATACTGACCTTACTGTGCTCATTCACCTTAGGCTTGGCATGGTAGGCGATACCCAATCCCGCCGATTGTAACATCAATAAGTCATTGGCACCGTCGCCAATGGCCACGGTCTGGTGTATGGGAATCGACAATCGCTCGGCCAATACCTGCAGTTCGCGGGCCTTGTAGACGGCATCGACAATAGGGCCAACGACCTCGCCGGTCAATCTGCCGTCGTTTATGCCAAGCTGGTTGGCGGCGACGGAGACCAGGCGTAGCCGGTCGCGCAGATAGTCGGCGAAATAGGTGAAACCGCCGGAAGCAATAGCAACCTGCCAGCCCAGCCCATGCAGCTTGGTAACCAGGCTGGTCAGCCCCGGCATGAGGGGGAGCACATCCCTGACCTGGCGCAGGATATCCGCATCGGCGCCTTTTAACGTCGCCACCCGATGGCGCAGGCTGGCGGCAAAATCCAGCTCGCCGCGCATGGCCCGTTCCGTCACCGCCGCCACTTCGTGGCCGACTCCCGCCAACTTGGCGATTTCATCAATACACTCGATCTGGATTGCGGTAGAATCCATGTCCATGATAAGCAGTCCCGGCGCGCGCAGGTGCGGTGTTTTGCCGAAAGGCGCCACATCAAGCCCCATGTCATGTGCCACATGGGATGCCTCGGGAGTTAATACTCCCGCCAGCCTGACCACCTGGTATTCCTCGATGCCCCAGGCGGAGACGATCACCATCGCCGCCCCAAGACGGCGCTGGAAGCGGCTCAGGACGGCCTTATCCAGCATTTTGCCATACAGCAGCCAGCCGGTGTGCCCGGCCCGGTAATCCAGCGGCATCACTTCGTCACCGCTTAATGACAGCGGCAACCCGGGCCACTGGGAAATCCCGGAGGGGAGATCGCAGTATGTCAAACTGTTAGACATCAATTGCTCCTATAGGCATGGACATGGATCATCATAAACAACGCGCAGCAAACTTTCCCCCATAGCTTTCGAGGTGCGGCACGCGCTGGCCCGCAGGGTGAACCTCAGGGATAAGGTTCATCAATCCCGATGATCTTACACAGGTAAGTGATTCGGGTGAAAGAGTGTAGCCAACGCGCCTGCAACTTGAAAGATAAAGGGTATATCCTATCGCCGATGATTCT
>JAATGH010000172.1 GCA_015654745.1 Enterobacterales bacterium | reverse complement strand
GGTTTTCCGATGACGTGGTAAACATATGCTCGGCATAGTTTTCCCAATGGCCGGTTTTCTCCCAGAGCACACGGTCCATCATAAACGGCCCTTTCACTTCCTGATAGCGATAAGCCTTGAGTTTCATGCGTACAAAGGCTTCCAACTCACGGAAAATGATCCAGCCATCGTTATGCCAGAACACCATGCCAGGCGCTTCTTCCTGCATATGGTAAAGGTCGAGTTGCTTACCGATTTTGCGGTGATCGCGCTTGGCGGCTTCCGCCAGATGCTGCAAATAGGTATTTAGCTGTTTTTTATCACCCCAGGCGGTGCCATAGATACGCTGCAGCATTTTATTTTTGCTGTCGCCGCGCCAGTACGCCCCGGAGGTCTTTTGCAATTTGAAGTGGTGGCAAAAACGCATATTTGGCACATGCGGGCCACGGCACATATCCACGTACTCTTCATGGTGGTAAAGGCCGGGATGGTCGTCGTGGCTGATGTTCTCGTCGAGGATGGCCACCTTATACTGCTCGCCGCGGGCGACAAAGGCGTCGCGCGGTTGCTGCCAGCTCACCTTTTCCTTGATGACGTCGTAATCTTTTTCCGCCAGCTCGTGCATGCGTTTTTCCAGCAGCTCGATATCTTCCTGGGTCAGGGTATGGTCCAAATCAACGTCGTAGTAAAAGCCTTTGTCGATAACCGGGCCGATAGCCATTTTCGTATCGGGCCACAGCTGCTTGATGGCATGTCCCAGCAAGTGGGCGCAAGAGTGGCGAATGATCTCCAGTCCGGCCTCGTCCTTGGTAGTGATAATGGCAAGCTGGGCATCTTCGGTAATCAGATCGACGGCGTCAATAAGCTCGCCGTTCACCCGGCCGGCAATACAAGCCTTGGCCAGGCCGGGGCCAATATCGCGGGCGACATCAAGGGGGGAGACGGGATGATCAAACTGGCGCTGACTTCCATCGGGAAGGGTAATCACTGGCATGTCTGTTTCCTTAATTTGCAGTGGTGATCCACACGCAAGATCACATACAAATTTATTTAATTTTAAAATCATAAGGTTGTATGCGCTATCGGACTTTACTTTGTCGGATATAAGCACTCACCCGCACCAATATGACGTGGGGAGGTGGGACGCAATTTCGGGAACCACAATACTAACACCGAAACCATGGAAGTCACTATGGATAACGAAAAAAAGCCTAAGCAATCATAGGATAAGGAATGACCCGGCTACAGACCGTTTTTAGTCGGTTTTTTGATGATTTTACCGCCTTGCCCCCATTATCCGGAGCTGAATATGGTAATATTTCGCCCGCAATCCCCACAGGTTAGAGATGATGCTCAAAATATTTTCAATGTACGCCATCGTCGGCGTTGCTAATACCCTGATTCATTGGGCGGCATTCGCACTGTTTCATTACTGGGCCGGCCTGGATCAAGCGTTATCCAACCTCTGCGCGTTTTGTCTGGCGGTAACCTTTAGTTTCTTTGTTAATGCCAGGTTTACCTTCAAACAGGACGCGACCACCAAGCGTTATTGTTTTTATGTTCTGTTTATGGGGGCCATGGCCGTTGCCGTGGGCTGGAGTGCCGACCTTCTGCAATCCCCCGTCATTGTCACCTTGGTCGTCTTTTCAGCGATTAGCCTGATTTGCGGTTTTTATTATTCCAAACTGGTCGTTTTTAAGGAAAAAAAAGCGTGAAAATATCTTTAGTGGTGCCGGTTTTTAACGAAGCGGAGACCATACCGTTGTTTTACAAAGCGGTAAGAGAATTTGAACCGCTGCGACAATATGAAGTGGAAATTGTTTTTATTAATGATGGCAGCACGGATAAAACATCTGAGATCGCTACAGCCTTGTCCATTGCCGACGGTCGGGTCATGGTGTTGGATTTCACCCGTAATTTCGGCAAGGAACCGGCATTATTCGCCGGACTGCAATACGCCACCGGCGACGCCATTATCCCCATTGACGTGGACTTGCAAGACCCCATCGACGTCATTCCCAAGCTGATCGAAAAATGGCAAAAAGGGGCCGACATCGTGTTGGCGAAACGTTCCGATCGTATAACCGATAGTCATCTTAAGCGTAAAACGGCGGAATGGTTTTATAAATTACATAATAAAATCAGCACACCAAAAATCGAGGAGAATGTCGGAGATTTTCGGCTGATGTCTCGATCGGTGGTAAACAATATTATTCAGCTGCCTGAGCGTAACCTATTTATGAAAGGCATTCTTTCCTGGGTCGGCGGACGCACCGAGGTGGTGGAATACTCGCGCGCAGGGCGCGTGGCTGGGGAATCAAAATTTAACGGCTGGAAACTTTGGAATTTGGCCATCGAAGGCATTACCAGCTTTTCAACCTTTCCGCTGCGTATATGGTCATACCTGGGCCTGTCCGTTGCGCTTATCGCTTTTTTTTACGCCAGTTGGATGATTATAGACAAGCTGGTATGGGGCAATAATGTCCCTGGCTATCCGTCCATTATGACGGCAATATTATTTCTTGGCGGCGTCCAGCTCATCGGTATCGGCGTATTGGGTGAATATATTGGCCGCATTTATATGGAAACCAAACAAAGGCCGCGTTTTATCCTCAAAAACAAACCTTAGCCACCTACGCAGAAACGGCCCGGCCTGACGGGGCGGTTTCTGCAGTGCTTGCCCCCCATCCCATTGTTATAAAGCGGATCGGTTCATTAGCGAATCAGTTAAAGCATTAACATCTACTCTCCTTTGGCCTAACAGAAAATCATCATGATTTGTGATGTGTCAAGCAAAAAGATTTCCATTGCACCAAAAAGCAGCAAACCCGCCGAAGCGGGTTTGCTTGAATCACGTGTCATCAAGAGGTAAATTATACCAAAGCAGTAACGACAGCGACCCAAAAAGCCATACATATTAATACTATGCTGGGCAACGTTAACCGATAGAACTGATCCATAACAACCTCTCACTGACCTAACATCTTTTAAGAATAATCCTACGCCTTTTGTAGCGGCCAAAACAGGATCTGGATCATTATTTAGGAATTTTTACATGGCAAAAACCATTACTGGATCACATCCTGATTGAGATTTATTCAGGAGTGTGGCGGGTGGTAACACTTCACCCCGTTGTTTTTACATTTGCCCGCTCAGTTTAAACAGCACGCTGGATAAACCGGCTAAAATTACTAATAAAAGCAGACTTATCCACTTCCAGCGCTGCTCTGATTTAAGACTCATCTTATTCTCCTATTTTTATTCTTTCGTTATATCGGCAAGCCGAAGGAAAACTTGATGGTCTAGGCTAAAAAAAACGCATTATGCCGATTTTACCTTAAGGCAAAATTAGGGAAACCCAACTTAGGCCAAAAGCGACTGCCGATATTGGGTGTATGCTTATAGCTTCAATAATTCGCGTTGCGGGATGACGGCGCTGGCGAACGATAAGTCACTCCTGCCCCACCCCATTGGTATTTAGCAAGGAGAGTGAAATGACGCAGATAACCACCTTGACACTAGCGCCTTCATTAGATAGCGCGACAACTACCGAACGTATGTATGCAGAAGGGAAACTACGCTGCTCAGCCCCGGTGTTCGAGCCCGGGGGCGGGGGTATTAACGTGGCGCGCGCTATTGTGCATTTGGGCGGAAAGGCAACGGCTTTATTTCCCATCGGCGGCCCTACCGGACGCCATCTTGCAGAACTGTTGACATTGGAAGGCGTGAGCGCGGATACCATCGAAACCCATGACTGGACGCGGCAAAATCTGCATGTTCACGTGGCCAGCACCGGTGAGCAATATCGCTTCGTGATGCCGGGAGCCCAATTAACCCTCGAGGAATTCGAACGTTTTGAGCAGCGTCTGGAGCTGCTTGAAACCGATTCTATATTGGTGATAAGCGGCAGCCTGCCGCCCGGCATCAGCACGGATAACCTGCAACACTTGTTAACCAAGGCACAACGTCTTGGCCTGCGTTGTATTGTCGACAGCTCGGGACCGGCGCTAAAGGCCAGCCTCGATATCGGTAATCTTGCACTCGTGAAGCCCAATCAAAAAGAGCTGGCGGAACTGGTCAATCGAGAACTAAATGATCCCGATGCGGTGAGGCGCGCCGCCACGGAAATCATCGCCGAGGGCAAGACCGACCGGGTAGTGGTGTCGCTAGGACCCCAAGGCGCGATGGGAGTGGATAAAAAAGGCGTTTTCCAAGTGGTGCCACCACCGGTAAAAACCATGAGCACGGTGGGCGCGGGTGACAGCATGGTAGGCGCCATGACGCAAAAGCTGGCCGCCGGAGCCGATCTGTTGGATATGGTGCGCTATGGCGTGGCGGCAGGTAGCGCGGCAACGCTGCATACCGGCACCCGACTCTGTACTCTGCAGGATACAATGCGCATTTATGAGTATCTCCGCAGCGGTGTTATCGCCCCATAACGGTGGGTAATCCGAAGGTGCCGACCCGTCCGGGGCCCCATCAGAAAATATGAATCCACGGTCCGGTTGAGGTTTACTCAGATTGCGCAGGCGCCTGGGAAGCGAAAATGCCGGATTCCTGCGGAATTGTTGTAAAATCTGCAGCGTTTGTCCGTCCACGTCGGCAAGGGTGACCGGGTAAGCGGTGGCGGGCCGTCGACGATCCTAGCGCCATCGCGGCCAACAACGTAACGGGTAAAAAAACGTTCATGAAATGTTTCGTGAGTAGATTATATGCTAATGATAATTAATTCCATCTCCATTGCAACCGGATGATTTATTAGATGTGGTTAATTTGGCCTTCCCGGCGTACCTACAGCGCATTCGCCAAATTTATCTATTGACATCAGACGCAATCACCACAACACTCTGGGTTAGCGTCACTTGTACTGTGTTCCATGACGCCCAGCGGTACTGATGTAATTTCCATTTTGAACCCGAGAGGCGCCGTGAGATGGGTGCTGGTCCTTGTGGTTCATTCCTTCGGCCATGTTCGCCAGTATCGGTGAATGCGCCTTTATGACCATCGTTTGTCAATGAATTGATAATTTCCTTAATCCGTCGTGAATTTAGGGGGATATGACAATGTGGCACGCCATCAGCACTATGCTGGCAGAGCATTTTGATCGGGATGAGATTCATGAGCGTCGCCAACTACCGGGAGGCGAGCTTCACAGCGCCTGGTATATACGCTACGGAAATCAGCCGTTATTCATCAAAAGCGACACGCGGGAATTACTGCAAAAATTCACCAGCGAAGCCGATCAGTTAGGCTTATTGGCCCGCAGCAACACGGTCCGGGTGCCAAAAGTCTTTGGCGTCGGCAGCTCACGCGATGAAAGTTTCCTTATCTTGGAATATATCCAGGAGCGCCCGTTCGATGCCCATGGCGCCTATTGCTTCGGGCAACAGTTGGCCCGTCTGCATCGATGGAGCGAGCAGCCTCAGTTCGGCCTCGATTTTGACAATGACCTTTCAACGGTAACCCAACCAAACGCGTGGCAACGGCGCTGGTCGTCATTTTACGCTGAACAGCGTATCGGCTGGATATTGCAATTGGCGGCTGAACAAGGCCTGACGTTCGGCAATATCGATAATATCATCGAGCTCATTGCGACCCGATTGTATGATCATCAGCCCCAGCCCTCCCTATTACATGGCGATCTATGGCCAGATAACTGCGCCAACAGCGACCAAGGAGCGTTCCTGTATGATCCGGCGTGCTATTGGGGCGATCGTGAATGTGATTTAGCCATGCTGCCGCTTTGCAATACATTATTACCGCAAATTTATGATGGTTATCAAAGCGTCTGGCCATTGGACAAGGGCTTTATCGAACGCCAGCCGATTTATCAACTTTATTATCTGTTGAATCGGGCCTACCTGTTCGGCGGCTAACATATTGCCCACGCCAGCGCCGCGTTGGATAACGTGCTTAACCAAGATGATGTTTCGCAGCGTGCGTAGCCTTCACCGGCAACCTAAACAACACGTAACTGAGGGCGCCTAGCCCCCCGAGCGGGTGCCGGCACCCGGCGTGATTATAATAATCCCAACAGCTTAAACGCAAAATACCCCACCACCGCCAAGATAACCGGCAAGATATAAAGTGGGAAAAACTGCAGCAATATGGTATGGCGCGGCATAATGATTTTTTGTTCCAGCTGCGCTTGGTTCAAGCCGTGTTCTCCTTTTGCCCGTTCCAGGACCATCTGATCTTCCACACCTTCGCGAATATGCCTGACCTGGCGCGACATCCTGGCCCCCGAGGCCTGCAATGCCAAACCGATAAATACGCCCAGGTAGATAAGCCAAAATAACAGGTTGCCGCTTAGCGGGCGCTCCGCGAACGCCGGCTGCGGTGAATTGTACCAAAAGAGGTTAAGAAACGGTGTGTTGAAACGCAGCATATCGATGATAACGTGGAAAAAATCCGCCATTACCGCATTGATCCCCTTATTTTGCTCACTATGCTGGTTGATAAATTTCAACAGAGAAATCAGAGTCGAAAGTACAGCCGGTATAAAAATTATCCATCCCGCCAGCCGTTTGATTACGGCCAGTCGGCCAGCTTGTTGATACGTCATGAGCTCCCCTTGTTAAACAACGCCAACCAGAGCCTCTAAGTTTATCTATAATTTGCCTTTATTGCCTCGTTGTTTTTAGAGAATCGTTTTACCGCTATCCCTTCATGCAAGATACCCTAAAGATGATATCCTCACGGAATCCTTTTTCTTGCCCATTGGAGCATCAATAATGCCGTTAACTTTGCCACGGGAAGCCGTTATTTTTGATATGGACGGCTTGCTTATCGACTCTGAACCCCTTTGGCACCAGGCGGAGCTGGAAATTTTCCTCTCCCTTGGCAAGGATCCTTCAACTCACGAACGGATCCCAGATACCCTGGGTATGCGCATCGATCAGGTGGTTAACCTTTGGTATCAACTGAGCCCTTGGTCAGGGGAGACCCTGGATGCGGTAACACAACGCATAATCGCGCGCGCGGTAAGGCTGGTGGATGAGCGCCGCCCGCTACTGCCGGGGGTGGAGCAGGCGTTGAAAATCGTTAGGGAAACCGGATTGAAAATTGGCTTGGCGTCGGCGTCCCCCCTTTTTATGTTGGAAAAGGTGCTTGAGATGTTTGGCCTGGGCCAGTATTTTGATCATATTGAGTCTGCGGAGCATTTGCCCTATAGCAAGCCCCACCCGGAAGTTTACCTTCTGGCGGCGGCCCATTTGGGCGTGCAGCCGGACAGATGTATCACCCTTGAAGATTCCTTCAACGGCATGATTGCCACCAAAGCTGCGCGAATGCGGTCCATAGTAGTGCCGGATGCCGCCTATCGCGCCGATCCGCGCTGGGTAGTGGCGGATGTGAAGCTCGATTCCCTGCTTGAACTTACCGCCGGGCATCTTCGCTAAGCGACACGAACCGGCGGGCTTGGCGCGGTGCGAACATAGCGCACCGGCGCCTGGCTCAACGCTACAAAAAATCGTCGCGCTTAGGAGTAAATGTGTCGATAAGCACGCTGTTATCTTCCAGCGAGATCACCCCATGCATCTCATGTTTCACCGCGCGATAGGCATCGCCGGTTTTCAACACGCGTTCTACGCCTTCAATTGTCACCCTAAAACTGCCGGCCGCAACATAGGCAATTTGATCATGGATGTCATGTTGATGAGGGGTGCCTATGGCTCCCTTGGCAAAATGCACGCAGACCATCATTAAATCATCACTCCATGTCATGATTTTCCGCTTTACCCCTTCCCCTACCGCTTCCCAAGGGGTTTCCTCATCGATATAAAACGTTTTCATTCCCACTCCCGCTTACCCGCGCAAAGGCGGCAAAACCATTTTTGGAAGAGTCCATTGTAAAGTGAAACGATCAGAATGGAACAGATAAACCTAGAAAGCATGACTGCCCTCAAAAAATAAATAAAACAATATTTCATTTTTATTGAATTCATGTCTCGCTAGCACTATCATTTCAACATTGGAAAAATTCTTATATCGACTGTGTTCTGAAAGAGAGGCATTACCCTTATGGAAGTTCGTCAAAGCATTCATAGCGATCACGCTAAGCAATTGGATACCGACGGTCTGCGCCGCCAGTTCATGATCGAAAAAATTTTTGAAGCCGATGTCTATACGATGACATACAGCCATATTGACCGCATTATCGTCGGCGGCATTCTGCCGGTGAGCAAGGCAGTCTCCATCGGCAGCGAAGTGGGCAAGCAGCTTGGCGTCAGTTATTTCCTTGAACGACGCGAACTGGGCGTCATCAATATTGGCGGACCAGGCGTTATTGTGGTCGATGGCAAGGCCTACGAGATCGGTCATCAGGAAGCGTTGTATGTTGGCATGGGTGCCAAGGATGTGCAATTTACCAGTGTGGATGGTACTAAACCGGCCAAATTTTATTACAACAGCGCACCGGCCCATATGACCTATCCAAGTCGTAAAATCACCCTGGCCGAGGCTTCTCCCCAAACCATTGGTGATAACACCACCAGCAATCTGCGCACAATTAATAAATTTATTGTTCCCGACGTATTGCCAACCTGCCAGCTAACCATGGGGTTAACTAAACTCGCCGAGGGCAACCTGTGGAATACCATGCCTTGCCATACTCATGAGCGCCGTATGGAAGTCTACTTTTATTTTGATATGGACCCAGAAACAGCGGTATTCCATATGATGGGCCAACCACAGGAAACCCGCCATCTGCTGGTACATAACGAGCAAGCCGTTATATCGCCAAGCTGGTCGATTCACGCTGGCGTTGGTACTAAAAATTACACCTTTATCTGGGGCATGGTCGGTGAGAACCAAGTGTTCGACGACATGGATCATGTCAAGGTCAGCGAAATTCGTTGATTCCTATCCCGGTCGGCCTGTGCCGACCCTTTATTTGTAAGCCCGGGCGATGCTGTTTTATCGTCAATAATGAGGTTAAGGTATGATTTTAGATTCTTTTGATTTACAGGGTAAAGTGGCGCTGATTACCGGTTGTGATACCGGTCTAGGTCAGGGAATGGCGATCGGTCTGGCGCAAGCGGGCTGCGATATTATCGGGGTGAATATCGTCGATCCGGAGGAAACCATTGAGAAAGTCACCGCGTTGGGACGCCGTTTTCTCAGCTTGACCGCCGATTTGACCAAACTGGATGATATCCCCGGCATTATTGAAAAGTCGGTAGCCGAATATGGCCCTATCGATATTCTGGTGAATAATGCCGGTATCATTCGCCGTGAGGACGCCATCGAGTTCAGTGAAAAAAACTGGGACGATGTGATGAATATCAATATCAAGACCGTATTTTTCATGTCGCAGGCCGTGGCTCGCCAGTTTATTAAACAGGGCAAGGGCGGTAAGATTATTAATATCGCCTCGATGCTCTCCTTCCAGGGCGGTATTCGGGTACCGTCATACACGGCATCCAAAAGCGCCGTCATGGGCGTAACCCGTCTGCTGGCGAACGAATGGGCCAAGCATAACATCAATGTCAATGCCATCGCGCCGGGCTATATGGCGACCAACAATACCCAG
>JAATGH010000383.1 GCA_015654745.1 Enterobacterales bacterium | reverse complement strand
AGATTTCCCATTTCATGTCGTTTGGGCAGTTTATAAACAACCGCGCGCTAGTATAAAGGGAAGCCAGCACGTTGGATACGTACTTTTCATGACGGATGATAGGGAGATCGGCAAACATGGCTTTTCATCTTTGGCAGGTAGGTTTAGCGATTGAAAATGATACCCTGAGCGCGTTGGCGCTACAGCCTCGGCGCCGCGGCTGGCAGCTTCGGCACTGGTGGCGGCACCGCCTGCCCGACCAGCGGCCGGCGGGCGATTCCACCGCCCCCCAGGCCGGGCTATCAGACGTTTTGCGCGCCTGGCGCAAGCAATTGCCCAGTAGCATTTCGTTACGAGTTTCCCTGCCGATGCATCTGATTTCCCAACGGCGCATGGCGGCCCCTGATAAGCGTTTGGGCGAGCCCGAACGCGGTTGGTTTATCGCCGCGCGCGCGGGTCGTCATTTCACACGTGCCGATGAACCGCTACTGCTTGATTATCGATCGGATCCTCTCTTGCCCGATACGCTGTTGGTGACCGCCGCCCGGAAGGAGGCGGCGGCACAATGGCTGTCCTGTCTTAACGACGCGGGCCTCGCGCCGCAGGTGCTGGATATTATGCCCTGCGCCCTGCGCTATATGGCCAGAGAGGCCGGATTGGCGTCTGACCGGTTACTTATCCACGCGGGTTCGCGTGGGTGGTTTTGGGTGTCGCCCCTGGCCCAGGCGCTGGAATTTGGTTTTATCCCAGCCGATCAACCGGGTAATCTTTCCCACGTCTGCCGGTTTATCTCGCGGCGCTATCCCAGCCTGGCGCCGTTTGGAAATCGGCCCTATTTCAGCAGCGAAACCAGAATGGCGGCGCCGGACGGTACCGTACCCTGGTCTCCCTTTACCGCACTGTGGCAAGTGTGCCCCCCCATCCCGGCTTGGCCGGCGGCTTATGTGGTCGCCGGGGGACTGGCGGTACGCCGGGAGGATGCCTGATGTACCAGGTGAATTTGCTGCCGTGGCGGCAGCGGCGCAATCGGCGCAGGGCGGTGCTGCTCATTCTCACACTCACGTTGGTCATGTTACTTACCGGCGCGGCGATAGGGTTGCTGGCGTTTCACTGGCGCGGCGAACGGGCCGATCTCACCGCGCGGCTGGGCCAATGGCAGCGGCAGGCGCAGTGGGAGGCGCGCCAGCAACTGGGCATCCAGCGCCGGACGGAGCAGTATCGACGGCTGGCGCACAGCCTGAAAATCTATCGCCAGACGGCGTCGGACAACCGGCGTTTCAGCCGCCTGCTCGATCAACTCCCTACCTTATTGCCCGCCGGACTGTGGCTCACCGGTCTGCATCAGCAGGACGGCAACGTGGTCATCAGCGGCTGCTGTGAGCGCTATGGTGATATTGTCAGCCTGCGAAGACGGCTGGTCGACTCCGCTTTGTTTACCCATTTGCATTGGCAGGAGATCGGCCAGCGTGAAAATGGTTATTTCAGCTTTACCTTCCAGGCGGGCTGGCCCCGGCGGCACGGAGCGGCCCATCATGGATAAGCGCGATCTCGGGCGTTTGATGGCGTGTCCCTGGCCGGTGTTGATCTCAGCGCAGATTGTCATCCTGGCCGCGATTATTGCACTGGGCTGGTTGACGCTATTGCGGCATGAATGGGATGCGGTTGTGCGGCTGCGCATGGACGTTGTGCAGTGTGAACGCCGGGTGCTTGAATTGCGGCGATGGCGAACCGCCGCTCCCGCCGCCGCCCGTCTAGATCGGGATATTCAGCGAATGAGCCGGCAGTTGGCGTGGTATGAGACCATGCGCCGGGATCCCGGCGCGGTCATCGGGATTTTGCGTCCTGGTAGCAACGGTACTTTCGGCTGGAAAGAACACGAGCACAATGGCGAAAGCGCCACGGCGCGCGACTGGACTATCGCGGTTACGACGGATTATCCGTCCCTGGAGGCAATGATGCGTGATCTGGCGACGCAGAGCGGCGGCAGAGCGTTGCGCGCCCTGCGGATCGCGCGCCGCGACCGGTTCCTGCAGGTTGAATTTACGCTGGCCCAGACCATTGGAAGCGGTGCGCGGTATGACTAGCCGCGGGTTGGCGGCGGCGTTGCCCTGGGTACTGGCCTGGTGCCTCTTCCCGGCCTATGCGGACCAGGCTGCCGGGAAGCGAGACCCCTTTCAACCCGGCGCAAGAACCGCCGATGCTCCGCACACGCCCGGGCGGGGGGCGATTAAGGGGTGGGTCGCGGATGGTGTACGCCGGCAACTGTTGACTATCGATGGGCAGGGGCGCTGGACTTTACACGACGAGATACAGGATGGCGTCCAGGGTGGATGGCCAATAGATACCGTAACGGAGCAAAAGGATGATGAATGGTGAAAGGAATCGCGGCACTAATGATGGGATACGTTGCGCTGTTGGGGTTATTGCCGAATGCTGTTCAAGGCGCGCCGGCCGCCGTTGGCAAATCCGTGACGCTGGTGTTTGATGATGCGCCAATACAGCAGGTGTTGCGGACCTTGGCTGAACATCAGCATCTTAACCTGGTGGTCGCTCCGGGGATCCAGGGGCGTATTACGCTGAATCTTAAGGATCTGCCCTGGCAGCAGGCGGTGGATTTGATTGTGCGCACCGGCCAGTTGCATGTTGAGCGCCGGGGCGATGTTTTAATGGTTTTTCCTCGGGAACGGGAGGGTGACACGACCGATGCCAAGCCGTTGGTCAATCGCCTGGTCACGCTGCAGCACGCCGATGCCGGTGAGATCAGCAAACAAATTACCGCGCTGCGCAAGACGCTGTTGACGCCTAGGGGCAGCGTGATGTTGGATAAACGCACCAACTCTCTGGTGATAAGGGATACCGAGCCGGCGTTGGACGCGTTGGCGGGCTGGATAGATATTTGGGACCTGCCTTTGGCACAGGTGCTGATAACCGCGCATATCGTTACCATCAGCCGGGAAAATCTGCGCGAAATCGGGGTCGACTGGCAGCATCGCGCCGGGAATAAAAACAGTTCCAGCAAGCTGTTGATGGACCTGCCCCTCGATAAGCATTACGGCAGCATGGGTTTTCGACTGGCGCGCTTGAGCGGAAGGTTGCTGGAACTCGAACTCACGGCGCTGGAGCAGGAAAATAAAGTGGATATTCTCGCCAGTCCGCGTCTTTACACCGCCCACCAGCAAACGGCCAGTATCAAGCAGGGTACCGAAATCCCTTATCAGGTCGCCAGCGGTAAAAACAAATCCCCTTCGGTGCAGTTCAAAGAAGCGGTGTTGAGCATGGAAGTGACGCCTCAGGTGCTGCGTAACGGCAAAGTTACGTTAAAAATGCGTCTGAGCCAAAATGTACCCGGCCGGGTGCTGAAACAAGGTGAAAACGAGAGCGTTTCCATCGACATGGAGGAGATTAAGACCCAGGTGACTATAGCGGATGGGGAAACCATTGTTTTAGGAGGTATTTTTCAGCGGCAAACCCATCAGTCCCAGGATAAAGTCCCGGTTTTATCTGAAATTCCGCTGCTGGGACATCTGTTTAAACGACAGCGTGCGAACTATAAACAGCGTGAATTGGTTATTTTT
>JAATGH010000303.1 GCA_015654745.1 Enterobacterales bacterium | reverse complement strand
TGCGACATATCGGCATACAGTCCGTAGTTGCTGGAAAACACCGCGACATCGTGCTGAGCCAGCAGTCGGCGAATCTTGAAATAGGGCTCGGCCATATTGATGCCGAGGCGTTTCGCCGCGGCGGAGCGGGCAATAACACAACCGTCATTATTACTTAGCACCACCACTGGCCGTTCGCGCAGCTCCGGCCTGAATACCGTCTCACATGAAGCATAAAATGAATTGATATCCACCAGCGCATACATGATCAGCGCGCCGCGTAAATAATGAAGGTCACCACGCCGAAGATCTCCACCTGGTTGTTTTCTTCCAGCGCAATCGGCGCATAGGCCGGGTTCATCGGCAGCAGCTGCACCACGGGATGCAGGCTGAGCCGTTTAACGGTGAACGCGCCGTCCACCGAGGCGATAACGATATCCTGATGCCGGGCCGTCAACGAACAGTCCACCACCAAAATATCGTCTTCATGGATATTCCCCTCAATCATCGACTCGCCGGTGGCGCGGACAAAAAAAGTGCTGGCCGGATGGCGCACACAGATCTCATTGAGATCGATGCGGTTTTCCACATAATCCTGCGCCGGGCTGGGAAATCCGGCGGCCACCCGATCGCCAAACAACGGCAGAGGCAATATGGCGGGGCTTTCCGCTGCGCGCGAGAGTTTCATCAAATCCTGATCCATATACTGTTCTTTTATACAGTATACCCATTGATATTGGCTCTTGTGAAGCGGCGTAACCGTGTCCACTCATCAACGGGCTGATAAACCACATTTTTAATTTCACCCACGCGAAGCTGCCCGTCTGAGGTTAATGCGGCTAAGTTTGTCCGGGGACAACGCGGCCTGACTAATTTACGCTCATGATCAGCGCAAGGGTTGATAACACCTGTGACTATAAGCTTTCATGCAAGGCGCGGTACCGCCGCCGGCATCAGGCGGTCGACAGGATGAACGTTTAACGGGTGATAAATGAAAAATGAGTCGTTGACAGCACAGGGTGGCGCGCGCATCAGCCGGCGCAGTCTGGTTAAAGGCGGTGCCGCCGCCGGTGGGTTATGGCTTGCCAGCCGCACTCTGGATCTGCCGTTCCGTTCGGTGTTTGCCGCACCGGCCGCGCAACCCGCCGCCGGTATGGCCGACAAGGTGGTCTGGAGCATGTGTTCGGTTAACTGCGGCAGCCGTTGCGCCCTGCGTTTGCATGTACGTGACGACGAAGTCTATTGGGTCGAAACGGACAATACCGGCCAGGATGACTATGGCGACCATCAGGTGCGGGCCTGCCTGCGCGGACGCTCCATGCGCCGGCGCATGAACCATCCCGATCGGCTTAAATATCCCATGAAACGCGTTGGCAAACGCGGCGACGGTCAATTCGAGCGCATCAGTTGGGATGAAGCCCTGGACGCTATTGCCGGCAATCTCCAGCGCATCGTTAAGCAGTACGGCAATGAAGCGGTGTACATCAACTACTCCTCCGGCGTGACCGGCGGGAATTTTACCCGTTCTTCGCCTTCAGGTTCGCTGGTGACCCGCCTGATGAACTGCTATGGCGGTTATCTTAACCAATATGGCACCTATAGCACCGCGCAGATTAATGCGGCGATGCCTTACACCTATGGCAGTAACGACGGCAACAGCACCTCGGATATCGTCAACACCAAGCTGGTCGTGATGTTTGGTAATAATCCGGCGGAAACCCGGATGAGCGGCGCCGGTATCACCTATCACCTCGAACAGGCGCGCGAGCGCTCCAATGCCCGGATGATCGTTATCGATCCACGCTACACCGACACCGCGGCCGGCCGCGAAGATGAATGGATACCGATTCGCCCCGGCACCGACGCGGCGCTGGTATCGGCTATTGCCTGGGTATTGATTACCGAAAACCTGGTCGATCAGGCTTTTCTGGATACCTACTGCGTCGGCTATGATGAAACCACCCTGCCGGCCGGCGCGCCGGCCAACGGCCATTATAAAGCCTATATCCTCGGCCAGGGCGACGACGCCACCGCCAAAACGCCGGCGTGGGCCGAAAAGATCACCAGCATCCCGCGCGATCGGATCGTCAAGCTGGCCCGGGAGATTGGCAGCACCAAACCGGCCTATATTTGCCAGGGATGGGGACCGCAACGCCAGGCCAACGGCGAGCAAACCGCCCGCGCCATCGCCATGCTGCCGATCCTGACCGGCAATGTGGGCATCAACGGCGGCAACAGCGGCGCACGCGAGTCGACTTATACCATCACTATTGAGCGGCTGCCGGTGCTGACCAATCCGGTGAAAACCCAGATTCCGGTATTTATGTGGACCGACGCGATTTACCGCGGACGTGAGATGACGGCGCTGCGCGACGGCATCAAAGGTAAGGATAAACTCGATGTGCCGATTAAATTCATTTGGAACTATGCCGGCAATACGCTGGTAAATCAGCACTCGCAAATCAATCGAACACATGAAATCCTGCGCAATGAACAGGATTGTGAAATGATCGTGGTCATAGAGAACTTTATGACCTCCTCGGCTAAATATGCCGATATCCTGCTGCCGGACCTGATGACCACCGAGCAGGAGGATATCGTACCAAACGATTACGCCGCCAATATGGGGTATTTGATTTTCGGCCAGCCCGGCACCAGCGCCAAATTCGAGCGCCGCTCGATTTATCAAATCATGACCGGCGTCGCCCAGAGACTTGGACCGGATATTGCCCAGAAATTTACCGAAGGACGCACGCAGTCTCAATGGCTGCAGTTTATGTACGCGAAAATGCTGGCAAAAGATCCCCTTCTGCCCTCCTATGATCAATTAAAGGCCCAGGGTATTTATAAACGCAAGGATCCGGACGGCCATTTTGTCGCCTACGGCAAATTCCGCCAAAATCCCCAGGCCAACCCGTTAAAAACCCCTTCCGGCAAAATCGAGATCTATTCAGCCGCCCTGGCGCAGCTCGCCGCCACCTGGCAACTGCGTCCAGGGGACGTTATCAGCGCATTGCCGCAATACACCCCTACCTTCGAGGGTTGGGACGATCCGCTGCGCGCGCGCTTTCCGTTACAGCTGGCCGGTTTTCACTACAAAGCACGCACCCATTCCAGTTATGGCAACATTGATATCCTACAGGCCGCCTGCCCACAGGAAGTCTGGATCAATCCGCTCGACGCATCGGCGCGCGGTATCAAAAACGGCGATAAGGTTCGGGTATTTAACGATCGCGGCGAAGTGCATATTGACGCCAAAGTGACGCCGCGCATTCTGCCCGGGGTCACCGCTATCGGACAGGGCGCCTGGCATCAGGCCGATATGGCGGGGGATCGTATCGATCACGGCGGCTGCATCAATACGCTCACCACCCAACGCCCATCGCCGCTGGCCAAAGGCAATCCACAGCATACCAACCTGATCCAGATCGAAAAAGTGTAGGGAGTCGTAAATGAGTACGCAGTACGGTTTTTATATTGATTCAAGCCGCTGTACCGGTTGCAAGACCTGCGAGTTGGCCTGCAAGGATTACAAAAATTTAGGGCCGGACGTCAGCTTCCGGCGGATATATGAGTATGCGGGCGGCGATTGGCAGGATGACGGCGACGGGTATCACCAAAACGTTTTTGCCTATTATCTGTCCATTGCCTGTAACCATTGTGAAGATCCCGCCTGTGTCAAAGTCTGCCCGAGCGGCGCGATGCATAAGGGTGAGGATGGTTTTGTGGTGGTCAACGAGGATATCTGCATCGGCTGCCGTTACTGTCATATGGCCTGTCCCTACGGTGCGCCGCAGTTTAATGAGGCCAAAGGCCACATGACCAAGTGCGATGGCTGCCGCGAGCGCGTGGCGGCGGGCCAAAGACCTATCTGCGTGGAGTCATGCCCGCTGCGCGCGTTGGATTTGGCCCCCATCGGCGATTTGCGCGATAAGTATGGCGATCTGGCGGGCGTGGCCCCATTACCCGATCCCATGTTTACCCAGCCTAATCTGGTGATCAAAGTCAACGCGAACTGTCGGCCGGTGGGCGATGTTACCGGCTTTCTCGCCAATCCACGGGAGGTATAGGATGGGTAACGGATGGCATGAATGGCCGCTAATGTTGTTTACCGTGGTCGGCCAATGCGTCATTGGCGGCTATTTGGTGATGGCGGCAGTGTTGTTGGCCGGCAACCTGGCGGCACAACAGGCGCGTAAGGTGCAAATGTCCATGTTTTTTCTCTGGTTGCTGATGGGGCTTGGTTTTATCGCCTCGATGCTGCATCTGGGTTCGCCGCTACGCGCCATGAACGCGCTCAATCGTCTTGGGGCCTCGCCGCTGAGTAACGAAATCGCCGCCGGCTCGCTGTTTTTTGCCTTGGGCGGTATTTACTGGCTGCTGGTGGCATTACATATGATGCCGCGTGGGCTGGAAAAATTATGGCTGCTGCTTACCGCGCTATCCGGTCTGGTGTTTCTCTATGCCATGGGCCGGGTATATATGATTGATACCGTGCCCACGTGGGATAATGTTTATACTCCGCTCAACTTTGTATTAACGGTGTTTATCGGCGGCCCGCTGCTGGGGTACATGCTGCTGCGGTTGGCCGATATCGCCGGGCCTGGCTGGCGTTACCTGCCCTGGCTTAGCGTCATCGCGATCATGGTAAGCCTGGCGGTGGCGATCGTGCAGGCCAGCGCACTGGCCGGCATTCACAGTTCGGTGCAACAAGCATCCGGCCTGATACCGGACTATGGCCCGCTGATGGCGCTCCGGGTACTGCTGCTTACGCTGGGGCTGACCTGCTGGCTATTGCCGCTGGCGCGCGGTAAAACCCCACCCACGGCCGGCCTGGCGCTGGGCTTCGTGCTGGTGCTCGGCGGCGAGCTGATTGGCCGGGCGGTATTTTATGGCCTGCATATGACCGTAGGCATGGCGGTAGCCAGCTGAACCGCGCCGGGCGTGGATAAGCGCCTTGGCCCTGTCTCGCCAAAAGGGGTGTGAGTGTGTACGCCCAATACGACTTTTGCCCAGTATTACGAAAGGAAAAGAGAATGACCGATGCCGCGATTGCCCTGAGCGGGCGCACCCTGGGAGCCTTATTGTATTACCCGCCCTTATCGCCGGATAACGCGGGTTTGCTTAGCGCGCTGGCCGAAACCCACTGGGAGGACGAATGGCCGGCGGTGCCGGAGCTGGACGCGGCGGCGGCGCTGATGCGCGCCGGTTTGACCGCGCCTTGGCATGACGCCCTGGCATCCGCCTGGCAGGATTTGTTTATCGGCCCTTACGCTCTGGCCGCGCCGCCCTGGGGATCGGTCTATCTGGATCGCGAAAGCGTGGTCTTCGGGGAATCCACCGTGGCGCTGCGCCATTGGCTGCGTCAGGAGGGGATCGCCACCGGCCAGCAAAACGGCGAGCCGGAAGATCATATCGGGCTGCTGCTGATGCTTGCCGCCTGGCTGGCGGAAAACAACCCGCGGCCGCTGGACGCCCTGCTGGAACAGCATCTGCTGCCCTGGTCCGGACGTTATCTGACGCTGCTGGCGCAGGGTACCGATCACCCCTTTTATCAAGGCGTCGCGCGGCTGGCCCAAACCACCTTGGCATACTGGCGGCGCGAACGCCGGCTACAGCCGATCGTCAGGGAACTCTACCGCTGAGGCATCCGCGTCGGGGCCGGCGGCGGTAGCCGGTCGCGGCGGATAATGAATCAAATTGTGAAACCGCACCGGCACGGAAGTGCTATTGCGGTAACCATGCGGGCGATCGGCGGCAAAGCGCATGGCATCGCCGCTGGTCAGCCGATGCCATACGCCATCGATATCCAGTTCCAGCTCGCCGGACACCACGATCACATGCTCGATCACCCCGCGCTCATGGGGCGATGACGCGCTGGCGCCGCCGGCAACCACCTCCACCACCAGCAGTTCAAAACCCAACCGCGCATCGAACGGAAACAGCGGCGTCACCCGCATGGCGGTTTCCCCCGCGCTGACCGGCGCGGGCACGCCGGTACGGCGCAGAACGCCCTCGTGCTGTTCCGGCGCGGAAATAAACGCCGAAAACGGAATATTCATCCCGCTGGCAATTTTCCATAAGGTGGCGACGGTGGGGCTAGATTCACCACGCTCAATCTGCCCCAGCATGGCTTTGCTGACGCCGGTGTTGACCGCGGTTAAGGTCAGGCTCCAGCCGCGCCTGGCGCGGGTGGCCTTTAGCGTGGCGGCGATCTGTTGGGTGATATCGTTCATGAAAATCCTCAGCCGGTGCATCGTCCGCGCGGGCCGCTCTCGGCGCGCGTCATCAGGCGCCTGCGCGCCGCTACGCATAAGCGGTGGGCGGGCCAGGCGCTTACAGCGGACGCCATAGGGTGATGCCGATTTTTGTTGTGCGTTATAACGCACGATGTTATGTTAATGGCCTTATCATACCCCATATAGGTACGCCATGCGCCCGTGGCGCGTATACGTACCTCCGATACGAGGAATCGCCGATGGCCCTGCGCTTGGTGCTAAAAGATCTGTCGTTTTCCGCGCTTACCGCCGGGTTTATCGCCGTGCTGGTGGGCTACACCAGTTCGGCGGCGATTGTATTTCAGGCGCTTCAGGCGACCGGCGCCGGCGTGGCGCAGATCGGCGGCTGGCTGAGCATGCTGGGCCTGGCCATGGGCGTCACGTCGCTGGGCCTGTCGTTATACTACCGCGCGCCCATTCTCACCGCCTGGTCGACCCCCGGTGCGGCGCTGCTGGTCACCAGTTTGCCGGGGACTTCGATAAATGAAGCCATCGGGGTATTTATGTTTGCCTCGGGTTTGATTTTACTCTGCGGCGTTACCGGGCTGTTCGCCCGGCTGATGAATCATATTCCCCAAGCGATCTCGTCGGCGATGCTGGCGGGAATATTATTACGCTTCGGTCTGGATGCGTTTGGCTCGCTGCAAAACCATTTTTCATTGGCCGCGGGCATGTGCCTGGCCTTTTTCCTGACCAGGCGCCTGGCGCCGCGTTATGCCGTGGTGGCCGCACTCTGCGTCGGGCTGGCCATCGCCGGTCTGGCGGGCGAGATGGTGTTTGCCGGCAAACGGTTGACCTTTGCCGCCCCACAGTTGGTTATGCCGCGGTTTACGCTGTCGTCGTTAATGGGCGTCGGCATCCCTTTTTTTATCGTCACCATGGCGTCGCAAAACGCGCCGGGTATCGCCACCCTTAAGGCTGCCGGATATCGGGTGCCGACGTCGCCGCTCATCGCCTGGACTGCGCTGACATCGCTGATCCTGGCGCCATTCGGCGGCTTCTCGGTATGTATCGCCGCCATTACCGCCGCGATTTGCCTAAGCCCGGAAGCGCATCCCGACGCCACGCGTCGATATATGGCGGCCGTCGCCGCCGGGGTGGCCTATCTGCTGGCCGGGCTGTTCGGCGGCTCCATCGGGTTATTATTCAGCGCCCTACCCATCGCGCTGATCCACACCATCGCCGGGCTGGCGCTGCTAGGCACCATCGCCGGCAGCCTGCACCGCGCGCTGCTGGAGGATACGCACCGCGACGCCGCCATAGTCACGTTTCTGCTTACCGCCTCCGGCGTTACGCTACTGGGCATCGGCAGCGCCTTTTGGGGGCTGGTGGGCGGAATCATGGTCTGGGCGGTGCTGGCGCTGCCGAAAGGAACCCGGGCACCGGGCTGAATTACCCCGGTCCGAGGCGGCGTTATCAGCCAGGTGAGTTGATTTCTCTCACCTCAGTCGACATCCGGCGTCAACGCCTTCGCCTCGACGCACAGCAATCGCCGCTTGCGCTCAATCCCCCAACGATAGCCGGATAGACCGCCGTCACGGCGGATCACCCGATGGCAGGGGATCGCCACCGCCAGGATATTGGCGGCGCAGGCGCCGGCCACCGCGCGCACCGCCGCCGGTGAACCGATACGCCGCGCAATTTCGGTGTAACTGACCGCCTCCCCGGGCGGGATGCTGCGCAACGCCTGCCAAACCCGCTGCTGAAAGGCGGTACCGCGGATATCCAGCGGCAGATCCAATCCCAGAGCGGGGTCCTCAACAAATCCCACCACCAGGGCCATTCGCCGGGCAAATTGGGCATCATCTCCCGCCAATTCGGCATTGGGGAAACTGTCCTGCAGTTGCTCCACCAATCGCTGCGCATCATCGCCCAGCAGAATGGCGCAAATACCCCGTTGGCTTTGCGCCACCAGGATTTCACCCAACGAACAGTGTCCAACCGCAAACACAATGTCCATGCCCCGCCCCCCAGCCCGGTAGTCGGTCGGCGTCATACCCAGCACCGCATCGGCTTCGGCGTAAAACCGGCCGGCGCCTGGCGCCGGCATAGGTTTTCGGCGTCAAGCCGGTCATCGATTTAAACAGCCGATGGAAATGGTACGGGCTAATGCCGGCCTCCTGTGCCAACCGGCGCAGCGTCGGCGCCGGTTCCGCCCGCTCGATGCTCCGGCAGGCCAAGGCGATTTTGGCCGACTGCTCCGCCGACAACGAGGGCCGTCCCTGCCGACAGCGTTTATAGGGGCGGAAACCGGCCAGCTCGGCGGCCGCGGCATCGCGGAAAAACACAATATTTTCCGGACGCGGCAGGCGCGACGGGCAGGAGGGAGAACAATAGATACCGGTGGTTTTCACCCCGTAGATAAAGCCGCCGTCAGCGGTCTTATTCCGGATTAGCACCGCTTGCCAGCGGGGATCTTGCAGAATATCCCTATCCCCTAAGGCTTCGCCTGTTTTCATGATAATGACCTCTGTCTCATATCGTTCCGATCCCGGCAACACCAGGGTCAATGGCTGGACACCACCTTGACCGGCCGGGAAACGCCAGGGAACCAGCATGACAGGATGCCGGTTACGCGACACTCCGATGCTTGCTTTTACATTCAATCGCCGATCGGCGACAACTCGCCACCCACGCTTGACCTGGCATTAGGGTGGACATTGGCGCTATGGAATGTATGGGCCAGTTACCGTTAATCAAATTCAACGATCGCGGCTTTCCCGTCGTGATTATCCGCGAAGGTCAATACCTGTTGGCCTTCGGTAAGCCCGCCGGTAATCTCCGTCTGGGCCGCCCCCTGGCCCTTTATCCGCACCGGCGTCCTGACCGCCCGGCGGGCATGCTCGTTAACCACATAGACCTGTGCCTGCCCTTGATTGAAAAACACCGCCTCGGCAGGGACGAGCAACGCCTCCCGCGCCGCGCCGAGAGAGACGCGCAGATCGATGGATTGCCCCCGTTTTAGGGCCAGCTGTCCGGGCTGCCGGGACCGGAATTTGGCTTTGAATTTACCATTTTCTACCGCCGGGGACACCGATTCGATGATTAATGGAATGTCGATGCCGCCGGCCTGCGCCAACACGTTAACCTGCGGTTTGATTTTATCCAGATAATACTCGCTAAAATCAGCTTCAAAATAATATGAATGCAGGTTGTCGACAATGGCGACCTTTTCGCCTGGTTTAATCTGCTGGCCAATCTTGATATCCAATAAGGAGAGCGTACCGTCAATGGGCGAAACGATGGTCAATTGCTCCAATCCACCTTTAATCAAATCCACCAGCTTATCCAGGCGCCGGATGGACTGGTCAATTTCACCATATTGATAGGGTAGGATTTTATCTTGCTGCCGATCATGGGCTGAAAGAATGGCGCAGGTTTTTTGCCAGTATTTCAGTTCATCCAGTAGATTTTCATATTTGGCTTTTTCGATAATCGATTGTTCGAATAGCCTTTTGTTGCGCGTAATGTCGCGGGTGACCTTGAGCAGATTATGATGGGATTTTTGCAGTTCAAGCTTGGTATCGCGGCTGTTGCGCTCCAGCAACATACGCATATTACGCAGGTTATTAATCTGCTCGGTGGCATCGGCAATACGAGACGTAACCTGCAGGACAAAATCATAATTAGATAAACGGGCAATAACCTCCCCCCGTTTGACCCTATCAGAAGAAGACTTATAGATAGCAAGTACCTTGCCCCCGCGTTCAGAGGAGATCAGCACGCTCTCGTTCGGGACGGCAATCGCCCGGGTGACCAGGGTATCAATATAGGCCCCGCGCTTGACGGGGTGGACCTCGACGTCGGCCGACGCCACCCGTTGGGCATCTTTGGCGGTGGGAAGCGTGTACAGCAAGATGCCCAAGAGGATCGCTCCCGCGATAGCCAACACCACCGATGGCGCACCCACATGATTCGCCCAAAGGTTATCGTTTTTCAGGGTCATCCGATCGGCTTTCTCCCGGCGCATTATGACCGCGGGCCAAAGATGATATTAACCAACGCGGTCCGCAAAGCCGGCGAATTAACTGTCATTTCATCGAACAACGCTTGTTTTATCATCAACGGATCGCTCGGTCCAAGGTTAACTACCGCCATATCTTTCTATTTCATTACTTTTTACAAATAAAAAACAAGAACAGGTTTCCTTCGTTAAGTTAAGGAGCTAAAAGGCTGGGAATAATTGAATTTTATTTAAATACTTATTTATTTTATTAAGTATATTTCTCGACAAATGAAAAGGGCCGAGGATAGTCGGCCCGTGATGGTGTTGTATTGAGGTTCACAACCGCTTTTTGGTCGCCGTATCCATCCATACCGCCAGCAATAAAATCGCGCCTTTGACGATGTACTGCCAGAATGTCGGCACGTCCAGCATACTCATACCGTTATCCAGCGACGCCATAATAAAGGCCCCCATCACCGCCCCGGCGACGCCGCCAACGCCGCCGGCCAGGCTGGCGCCGCCGATCACGCAGGCGGCGATGGCATCAAGTTCGGCAATATTGCCGGCGGATGGCGACCCGGCGCCCAAACGGGAACTCAGAATCAGTCCGGCAATGGCCACCATCAGGCCGTTGAGGGCAAATACCGCCAGCTTGGTGCGCTCGACGTTAACACCGGAAAGGCGGGCGGCATCAATATTGCCGCCGATGGCGTAAACGCGCCGGCCAAAGGCGGTGCGCGACGCCACAAACAGGCCGGCCAACATCAAGGCCACCAAGACCAGTACCGGGGTAGGCACGCCACGATAGTCATTAAGCAGGTAGATGGCGCCCAACACCACGATGGCGGTAAAGGCCTGACGGGTCACATCGCCGGTACGGGCGGGCACGGTTAACCCCAAACGTTGACGATTGCCGCGCCTGCGCCATTGCCAGGCAATAAACAGCAGCAGACCCAGCGACCCGATGCCGAAACCTACCCCGTCGGGCAGATAGCTCTGGCCGATTTGCGACATCGCCGCAGAGGTGGGCGACACGGTGGTGCCATTGGTCACCCCGATCAAAATGCCGCGAAACGCCAGCATACCGGCCAGGGTAACGATAAAGGACGGCACTTTGCGATAAGCGACCCACCAACCGTTCCACGCACCCAATACCAACCCCAGCAGCAGCGTTACCACAATGGTCAAGGGTAACGGCCACCCGAGCCAGACGTCAAAAATTGCCGCCGCCCCGCCCAATAGCCCCATCATGGATCCGACGGAAAGGTCGATTTCCGCGGAAATAATCACAAACACCATGCCTACCGCCAGGATGCCGGTGATCGCGGTCTGGCGCAGCAGGTTGGAAATATTGCGCGCGCTGAGATAGGAGCCTTCGGTAGTAAAGGTAAAAAACAGCATGATGACCACGATGGCGGCCAGCATCACAAACACCTGAAAATTTATCGTTTTCAGTTTATCTTTGGCGGTACGGATGATGGCCGTTACACCGCCGGGCTGCGTGTGGTTAAGCATAAGAGTCACTCCTTAGCGCCGCTTCCATCACCTGTTCCTGCGTCAGGTCGCGGTTAATCAAATCGGCTTTGACGACACCCTGGTGCATGGCCAGCACCCGATCGCTGATGCCCAACACCTCCGGCAGTTCCGAGGACACGACGATCACCGCAATCCCCTGGCGCACCAACTGATTAATCAAGCGATAAATTTCCTGCTTGGCGCCGATATCAATACCGCGGGTGGGTTCGTCAAGAATGAGGATGGCGGGTTTGAGCAGCAGGCATTTGGCCAAAATCGCCTTTTGTTGATTACCACCGCTAAGGCGTCCGATGGGCTGCTCCGGAGAGGACGCCTTGACCTTCAGCCGCTCGACGGAATCGCGGATGGCCGCCTGCTCGGCGGCTTCGTCCAGGATACCGAGCGTTTGGCTAAAGTCTCCCAATGCCGCCAGGGTAATGTTCGATCCAACGCTCATTACCGGGATAATACCGTCTTTTTTGCGATCCTCTGACACCATGGCGATGCCGTGACGCATCGCCTGGCGGCAGTTGGCGAAACGTACGGGTTTGCCATACAGGCTAATATTCCCCTCCCAGCGCCCCGGATAACTGCCGAACAAACATTGAACCAGTTCCGTCCGCCCCGACCCCACCAGACCGGCGATGCCGAGGATCTCGCCTTTATGCAGCACGAAACCGGCATTATTTACCCGCCGGATATGTTGATTGATCGGATGCCAGGCCGTCACGCCCTCAATGCGCAAAATCTCCTCACCGATAACGTGGGGCTCGTGGGGATAAAGTTCGGTCAGCTCGCGGCCCACCATCATGGCGATCAGCGCGTCTTCGGCGAGACCGGCCGCCGCGGTCGTGGCAATATGTTTGCCGTCGCGGATCACGCAAATGACGTCTGAAATGGCTTTAACCTCATTGAGCTTATGTGAAATATAAATACAGGCAATATCATGGTTGCGCAGATCGTCGACGATATCCAATAAGATGGCGGTCTCGCTTTCGGTGAGCGAGGCGGTGGGCTCATCCAGGATCAGCAGGCGCACCTGCTTATTCAATGCCTTGGCAATTTCCACCAATTGCTGTTGCCCCAAACCCAGTTCACCCACCCGGGTATGGGGATCGATATTCAGCTTGACCTGTGCCAGCATGCGTTGGCAGCGCAGGTACATCTGGTCGTAGTCCATCACGCCATAGGAGGTCCATTCGGCGCCCAAAAAAATATTCTCCAGCACCGTCATTTGTTTTACCAGCGCCAGCTCTTGATGAATAATCGCAATACCTTTTTGTTCGGTATCGCGGACCCCATGCGCCACCAAGCGTTCTCCGCCAAAAAAAATTTCCCCCTCGAAAGTACCGTGCGGATAGACCGCGGACAGGACTTTCATCAGGGTGGATTTACCGGATCCATTTTCACCACATAGCGATAAAACCTGGCCGGCCTCAATGGATAAAGACACATTATCCACCGCTTTTACCTGACCAAACCGTTTGGTGATATTTTTCATTTCCAACAAATGTGACGCCATGATAATCGACCTCCGCGGCCGGACCGCAAGGCGCGGCGGTCCGGTTGAGTGCTTGTGGATAACAGCCGGCGTTCAGGCGGATTATTTTAAATCAGATTTTTTATGGAAGCCGTCGGCAATCACCGTGCTATCTATATTGCTTTTGTCTACCGAAATGGGTGTCAATAAATAGGAAGGGACATCCTTGAGCCCGTTATTGAGCATGGCGTTGGATTTTGGTTTTTCGCCTTTGCCCAATTGCACGGCGATTTCGGCGGCGGTAGTGGCCAGTTGTTTGATCGGTTTATACACCGTCATGGTCTGGGTACCCTGAGTGATACGTTTTATCGCGGCCAAATCCGCGTCCTGGCCGGAAATCGCCACCTTGCCCGCCAAACCCTGCGCGGCCAGTGCCTGAATGGCGCCGCCGGCGGTGGCGTCATTGGAAGCCACCACCGCATCGATTTTGTTATTATTGGCGGTCAGCGCGTTTTCCATTATTTTCAGAGCATTTTCCGGTAACCAGCCATCGGCCCATTGGTCACCGACAACTTTAATTTTTCCACTGTCGATCAGCGGTTTGAGTACCGTCATTTGCCCCGAACGGAACATTTTTGCATTATTATCCACCGGTGAGCCGCCCATCAGGAAATAATTACCCTGAGGAACTCGGCTAACCAGACTTTGCGCCTGTAACTGACCGACCTTCTCATTATCAAACGAGATATAAAAATCAATATCCGCATTATTAATCAACCGATCATAGGCCAACACTTTGATACCTTCGCGTTTAGCTTCGGCAATTACATTGCTTAATACCTGGCCATTGTAGGGGATTATTACCAGCACATCGACGCCGCGATTGATCATATTTTCTATTTGCGACATCTGGGTTTCTTCATTGCCGTTGGAAGACTGTACAAACACGTCAGCGCCTAATGACTTGGCTTTATCAACAAAGATGTCACGATCTTTTTGCCAGCGCTCCAGGCGCAGGTCGTCAACCGCCATGCCGATTTTGATTTGTTTAGCCATGCCGGGTTGGCTGGCCAGCAGCAGTAAGGCGCAAACAGAGAGTAGAAGAGGTTTCAGTTTCATCTTGAATTCCTTATGTTACTTTTATAAGAACATATTCAGCAATATAATTTGCTGTCAACGGGATAAGAATCAAAACTTTACAAATAGTGGGTTGCAGGAGGTGCCCTACGGGGGCTGGGATAACCTGAGTAGTATTAGTTGCGAAAGTTATTAGCGGCAATTGCAAATTTTCACAACGGCATTACGATATTTAACTCAAATGTGTGTTCTGTGACCTGCCGCTTATTTTACCCCCATCGACCGAGCGTATCGCCCGCTGAAAGTTAACCGGATTTATTCACCTTAAGCGTTTTTTTTCGCTAATTCCCTGTGATCGCGCGCACAATAAATAATTTCATGAACGACGTTGTGAAATAACGTAATTGATTGTGCGGGTCTTTATTACCAGAATCAATCAGAGTTAATTGCCAGATGTTCGCCGTGATAGCCGTGCGGCGCGCAAATTCCTGTCCGCATCAAAACGGACCCTGCTTTTCCAAGGAGTCGCCTCATGTCTCAATTCTTTGATCTCGTCGAAAAAATCCGTTTTGAAGGCCCGCAAAGCACCAACCCCCTGGCGTTTCGCCACTACAACCCTGATGAGGTCATTCTGGGTAAACGCATGGAAGACCATCTGCGCCTGGCCGTTTGCTACTGGCACACGTTTTGCTGGGGCGGTACCGACATGTTCGGCGTCGGCGCGTTTGATCGTCCCTGGCAGCGACCGGGCGACGCACTGGGTCAGGCCCGTTTAAAGGCCGACGTGGCATTTGAATTTTTTGCTAAGCTGGGCGCGCCGTATTATTGCTTCCACGATACGGACGTCATACCGCAAAGCGATACGCTTAAGGAATATCTGGGCAATATGTCCGCGCTCACCGATATCCTGGGGCAAAAACAGCAGCAAACCGGGGTGAAGCTGCTTTGGGGTACGGCAAATTGCTTTACCCATCCGCGCTACGGCGCCGGCGCGGCGACCAATCCCGACCCGGAAGTGTTCGCCTGGGCCGCGACCCAAGTGAAAACCGCCATGGAGGCCACCAAGCAACTCGGCGGAGAAAATTATGTAATGTGGGGGGGACGCGAAGGCTACGAAACCTTACTGAACACAGATTTGCGTCAAGAGCGGGAACAGATTGGCCGCTTTATGCATATGGTGGTAGAGCACAAGCATAAAATCGGCTTCCAGGGCGCGCTGCTGATCGAACCCAAACCGCAAGAACCCACCAAGCATCAATATGACTATGACGTTGCCACCGTCTATGGCTTTTTAAAACAATTTGGTCTGGAAAAGGACATTCGGGTCAATCTGGAAGCCAACCACGCCACCCTGGCCGGGCATACGTTCCAACATGAGATTGCCAGCGCCATCGCCTTGGGTATTTTCGGTTCCGTGGATGCCAATCGCGGCGACCCGCAATCCGGCTGGGATACCGATCAGTTTCCAAACAGTGTGGAAGAAAACGCGCTCATTATGTATGAAATCCTCAAAGCAGGCGGTTTTACCACCGGCGGCCTGAACTTCGATGCCAAAGTGCGGCGGCAAAGTACCGATAAATACGACCTGTTCCACGGCCATATCGGCGGTATGGACGTCATGGCCCTGGCGCTGAAAGTGGCCGCGCGGTTGCTTGAGGACGGCCGGCTCGACCAATTGGTGAAGGCACGCTACGCCGGTTGGAACGCCGATCTGGGGCAGCGGATCCTGCAGGGAAATCTGTCGTTGTCCGAACTGGCGCAATTTGCGGAAAAACACGATCTGGCGCCGGAACACCACAGTGGACAACAGGAACTGCTGGAAAATATCGTCAACCAGGTCTTATATCGCTAATCAGGGACGGCGGTGGACGAACCGCCGTTGCCCGTTAGGCGCCGCGTCAGCTTGATTTGATAAAGGATATTTTATGTACATCGGCATAGATTTGGGCACCTCGGGGGTCAAGGCCATTCTGCTGGATGAACAGCAGCATATTCTGGGTAGCCATACCGAGAAGCTGGCGGTTTCCCGGCCGCGGCCATTATGGTCGGAGCAAGATCCAGAACAGTGGTGGCAGGCCGCCGATCGGGCTATGGCGGCATTAGCCGCCGATCATGATTTGTCCGCGGTGCGCGCGTTGGGACTGACCGGGCAGATGCATGGCGCGACGCTGTTGGATCGCCGTCAGCAGGTATTGCGACCGGCGATTTTGTGGAATGACGGCCGCAGTTTTGCCCAGTGCCTGGCGTTGGAAGCGGCGGTGCCCCGATCGCGGGACATTACCGGCAACCTGATGATGCCCGGTTTTACCGCGCCTAAACTGCTATGGATTGCCGAACATGAACCCCAGGTGTTTGCCCTGGTGGATAAAGTTCTGTTGCCAAAGGATTATTTGCGTTGGCGCATGACCGGCGATTTTGCCACCGATATGTCCGACGCCGCCGGCACGCTGTGGCTGTACGTGGGCCGACGTGATTGGAGCGATGAACTGCTGGGCGCCTGCGGTTTATCCCGAGCGCAGATGCCAAAGCTCTTTGAAGGTAACCAGGTCACCGGCACGTTGCTGCCGGCGGTGGCGGCGCGCTGGGGAATGCCGGCGGTGCCCGTGGTGGCCGGCGGCGGCGACAATGCCGCGGGGGCTATCGGCGTCGGTATTTATCGACAGGGTCAGGCCATGCTGTCCCTTGGAACCTCCGGGGTCTATTTTGCGGTCAGCGCGGGTTTTCTCAGTAATCCTGAACAGGCGGTACACAGTTTCTGCCATGCGCTCCCCGACACCTGGCATCTGATGTCGGTTATGCTGAGCGCCGCGTCGTGCCTGGACTGGGCGGCCAGGCTTACCGGACTGGGCAGCGTGCCGGCGTTATTGGATGCCGCCGCGCAGTGCCGTTCCACTATTCCACCCGCCTATTTCCTGCCCTACTTGTCCGGTGAACGCACGCCGCACAATAATCCCAACGCCACCGGGGCCTTCTGGGGTCTGACACATGAACACGGCCCGGCGGAACTGGCCAAGGCAGTGCTGGAAGGCGTCAGCTTTGGTCTGGCGGACGGCATGGACGCCCTGCACGGCACCGGCCTGCGTCCCGACAGCATTACCCTTATCGGCGGCGGCGCGCGCAGCGAATATTGGCGACAGCTGCTGGCCGACGTCAGTGGGCACGCCCTGGACTATCGTACCGGCGGGGATGTGGGCCCGGCGCTGGGCGCGGCGCGGCTGGCGCAGCTCAGTTGCCATCCCGGCGTCGCCCTGGCGGAAATGCTGCCGCCCTTGCCACTGGAAGCGCGTTATACACCGGATAAAGCGCGCCACCAGGCTTACGGGGAGCAGCGGCATATTTTTCGGCAATTTTATCGCGGGGTGGCGGATTTGGGACAATAACGGGTAAGCAATGTCGTGTGGCGGACTTTATGGTGAATATGTTAGCTGGCGCACATGCCGCCAATACATTCTTATTAGGCAAAGGTATAAGCTGGCCTTCGGCAAAACCGGGCGAGATCCTCCTTTATGTTTGAAAAACGTTATCGTATCACGCTGTTATTTAACGCCAATAAAGTGTACGACCGCCAGGTTATCGAGGGCGTGGGCGAGTATTTGCAAGCCTCGCAATGCGATTGGGATATTTTTATCGAAGATGATTTTCGCTGCCGGATTAATCAAATTGAGGAGTGGCTTGGGGACGGGGTGATTGCCGATTTCGATGATAATCAACTGGAGCAACTCCTGCGCGACGTCCAGGTACCTATTGTCGGCGTCGGCGGCTCTTACCAGAATGATGCGGACTATCCCCCGGTGCATTATATCGCCACGGATAATCATGCCCTGGTGGCCAGCGCTTTTTTACACTTAAAGGAAAAGGGCCTCAACCGCTTTGCGTTTTATGGTTTACCTGCCAGCAGCGGCAAGCGTTGGTCCCAGGAACGGGAACATGCGTTTCGCAAGCTGACGGCGGACGAATATTACCAGCCGATTGTCTACCAGGGCGTCGAGACCGCGCTGGATAACTGGCAGCACGCCCAGAACCGCCTGGCCGACTGGCTGCAATCCCTGCCGCCGCATACCGGCATTATCGCCGTTACCGACGCCCGCGCCCGCCATTTGCTCCAGGTCTGCGAACATCTCAATATCGCCGTGCCGGAAAAACTGTGCGTGATCGGCATCGACAATGAAGAACTGGCCCGCTGCCTATCGCGGGTCGCGCTGTCATCGGTGGCCCAGGGCACCCGGCAAATGGGTTACCAGGCCGCCAAACTGCTGCATCAGTTGCTCAACAAGGCACGCCTGCCGCTGCAGAGAATATTAGTTCCGCCGTTAAAAGTCATGGAGCGGCGCTCGACGGATTTCCGTTCGCTGCGCGATCCGGCGGTCATTCAGGCCATGCATTATATACGCTATCACGCCTGTAAAGGCATCAAGGTGGAGCAGGTGCTGGATGTGGTCGGCATGTCCCGCTCGAACCTGGAAAAACGCTTCAAGGATGAAACCGGCAAAACCATTCACAATGTGATTCACGAAGAAAAATTGGAGAGCGCACGCAACTTACTGATCTCCACGTCACTCACCATCAATGAAGTCTCACAAATGTGCGGCTACCCCTCGCTGCAGTATTTTTATTCGGTATTTAAAAAAGGCTTTGATATCACCCCTAAAGACTATCGGGAAAAATACGCCGAGATTCCCTTTTGAGGGATTAACCCTGACGATCGCGGCCGGCGTTATGTGATTCCCCGGGCCCCCCGTCTTCCTTTAACCGGCGCTGGTGCATAATCTGCGGCAAATTGCTTTCAATCCAGTCGGCCAAACGTTCAACTATCGGCCCCACCTGCTGACCTAGCTCGCTCAGGCTATACTCTACGTGGGGCGGTTTTACCGCAAAAGCGTGCCTGACCACCAGGCCATCCTCCTCCAGCCATAGCAGGGTTTGGGCCAGCATTTTTTCACTTACGCCCCCCACCTTGCGCCGCAGCGCACTAAAACGCAGCGTACCTTGGGAGAGCGCAATCAGCACCAAGACGCCCCAACGGCTGGTCATATGCCGGAGCACCTCTCGTGACGGACATTTGACGTTCAACAACTCGCCACGCTGCATCTGCTGGGCCAGCGTGAGACCCGTAGCGGATTTATCTTTCAGATACTTACCTATTTGTTAGTACTTACTTAAAGTAAGTGTACGCGATATGATGAAAATTATGAAGCCATCAGGAGACTCATTATGATCATTATTACCGGAGCCACCGGCCAACTTGGCCGTTTAGTCATCACCGAACTGTTGAAAACCCATCCGGCCTCCGAGCTGGTAGCCGCCGTGCGCAACCCGGAGAAAGCGCAGGATTTGGCGGCGCTTGGCGTCACCTTGCGCCAGGCCGACTATAATCTTCCCGCGACGCTTGATACCGCTTTTCACGGCGCGGAAAAAGTATTACTGATCTCATCAAACGAGTTAGGCCGGCGCGTTGAGCAGCATCGGGAGGTTATCGCCGCGGCCAAACGGGCCGACGTGAAGCTGCTGGCGTACACCAGTCTGCTGCATGCCGATACCAGCCCACTGGGCCTGGGCGTGGAGCATCGCGCAACGGAAGCCCTATTGGCGCAATCCGGTCTACCGGTGGTGCTGTTGCGAAACGGTTGGTATAGCGAAAATTATGCTGCCGGTATTCCAGCGGCATTGGCCCACCAGACGCTGGCCGGCAGCGCCGGCGCGGGGAAAATTGCTTCGGCGTCGCGCGCCGATTATGCCGCCGCCGCCGCCGCAGTGCTCACGGCGGCGCATCAGGCGGGACGGGTTTATGAACTGGCGGGTGACGATGCCTATACGCTAACTGAACTGGCGGCGGAAATTAGCCGGCAATCCGGTACCAAGGTCAACTATCTTGACCTACCGCGGGCTGATTATCAGGCGCTGTTACAGCAGGCCGGACTGCCGGAACCCATCGCGGCACTGCTGGCCGACTCGGACAGCGGCGCCGCCAAAGGCGGCCTGTTTGACAGCGGCAGGCAGTTGAGCGCCCTGATCGGTCGCCCGACCCAGCCGATATCCCAAGCCGTAGCCGCCGCGCTGAGCGCCGGGTAAAACCGGTTATAGCTCTATCAGCAACACGCAGGCTATCAGCGCCAGCAGGGTAAACCCGGCGGCATAACGCAGTATCGCCGGGGCCGTCAGTTGCGATTGCCCCAGGCTGCGCCGAAACGATCCCGACTGGATGCCGTGCAGCGCCGACAGGGCCAGGACAAACAGGAACTTGATCACCAGCGCCGTTGACGGTGGCCAGTTGCCCATCATGGTCAGCGCCAGTCCGGTTATCCAGGTCAGCACCATGGCCGGCAGGGTGACGGTTTGATTCCAGCGCTGAATGGCGGCGAATACCCGCAGACCGACGGGGACATCGGCCTGCGCCGCCTGTTTCCAGGCGGTCATGGCCACGGCCAGCGTTAACATGCCGCCGATCCAAATGGCCATCGCCACGATATGTAACGACTTGATTAACATAAAGGTCATTCTACCCGCTCCTTGTTGGCCGGGGCCTTTGCCACGGCCGGCCCGGCTTCGCGCCGTTTGATCATGCCAATATTAAAAAAAGTGCCAAAGGGAATAAACGCCAGTAGCAGCAGCCGTTTGACCTGGCCCTTGCGCCATAACCCCGCCGATGCGGTATTGATCACCATCCAGGCATAAAACAGAAAAGCCAGTCCATGAATCGGTCCCATGGCCGACGACAGTTGGGGATAACCGGCGAGATGCTTTAACGGAACGGCCAGACAGACCAATATCACCAGCGTACTCCCCTCCACCAGCGACGCGAGATGCAGGCGTTGCAACTGCGCAATATCCTGGCTGTCCAGCCCGGGCGGCATTTGGTTCGATGTTAGCACGTAAGCCCTTTACCGCCGTGGCGGCGCAATACAACGTGAATGGATTGACCATCCTCGCCATGAAAATGGCGCATGAATGACCGCGGCCCAGAATGGTGTGCATGATCACAGTTTTCGCCGGCACGGCCTGGCGGCCTGCCGAGGAAAACTCATGCTACCTGTAAGGTTATTCTACCGATGCGCGGAGGACGCGGCAAGAACCGACGCCGCTACGATCGCCGAACGAAGCACCATTACGTTATAGAGAGATAACCGATGACGATCACAGAAAACAGCAAACGTAATTTCAAAAGCAAATAACGTAATAGCCGGAGCGATCGACAGGGCCTAATTTGTTAGTTATCTAATTATATAACGTCAGCGCTCGCTGAGGATAACAGCATGGCTAATCACATTCTTTCCGCTAAAGAAAAGATCGGATATGGCCTGGGTGACGCCGCCAGCCATATTGTGTTCGATAATGTGATGCTCTATCTGATGTTCTTTTATACCGATATATTCGGTATCCCGGCCGGCTTCGCCGGCACCATGTTTTTGTTTGCCCGCGCGCTGGATGCGATTTCGGATCCGCTGATGGGGCTGGTGGCCGACCGCACCCATACCCGCTGGGGTAAATTTCGACCGTATGTTCTGTTTGGCGCCATCCCCTTCGGCATCATTTGCGTTATCACCTACAGCACCCCCGATCTGGGGTTGACCGGCAAAATGGTTTACGCCTCGGTGACCTATACCCTGCTGACGCTGATGTACACCGTGGTCAATATCCCGTATTGCGCGTTGGGCGGCGTGATCACCAACGATCCGACCCAGCGGATATCCTTGCAATCCTATCGTTTCGTCCTGGCCACCGCCGGCGGCATGCTGAGCACGGTGCTGATGATGCCGTTGGTTAAACTGGTGGGCGGCGCCAACCAGACCAGTGGATTCCAAGGCGGCATCGCCATCCTCGCCGTAGTGGCCATCGTGATGCTGGCCATTTGCTTCGCCACCACCAAGGAACGCATCACCGGCGAGGGCGCGCTCCAGGGAACCATGCGGGAGGACCTGCGCGATATCTGGCATAACGACCAATGGCGAATCGTCGGTATTCTGACCATTCTCAATATCCTGGCGGTCTCGGTCCGGGGCGGCGCGATGATGTACTACGTCACCTATATCCTGGGTAATCCAACGGTTTTCGCGCTGTTTCTCGGCACCTACTCGGTGGGCAACCTGATTGGCAGCGCCCTGGCGAAACCGCTGACGGATCGCCGCTGCAAAGTGCAGGTTTTCTGGTGGACCAACGCCCTGCTGGCGCTGTTGAGTCTAGGCATGTTTTTCGTGCCGATGCGGGCCGATTTAGGTATGTTTGCCTTTATATTCGCCATTGGCGTCTTACATCAACTGGTCACGCCGATCCAATGGGTCATGATGTCCGATACCGTCGATTATGGCGAATGGAATAACGGCAAACGCCTGACCGGCATCAGCTTTGCCGGCACGCTGTTCGTGCTCAAACTGGGCCTGGCGCTAGGAGGGGCGACTATCGGCTGGGCGCTGGCCGGCGCGGGTTACCAGGCCGGCGCCGCTACCCAAAACCCCGCGACGCTTGCCAGCGTCGTCGCCCTGTTCACGCTGGCGCCGGGCATCTGTTATTTACTTAGCGCCATCGTGGCGCAACGGTTTTACACCCTGCGTACCCCGATGATGAATCATATCCTTAGCCAACTGGCCGACGGAAAAAGGCGTGTCGCCCCCTCACCCGCGATTTCAGGAGAATAACCAAATGAAAATCAGCGACGGTAACTGGCTGATTCAACCCGACCTGCAGCTTATCCACCCGCTACAGGTGTTCGACGTCCAGGCCGAGGGCCAAGATCTGGTCATTTATGCCGCGCCGCACGATGTGGCCGCGCGGGGCAACCAGTTGGATACCCCATTATTCACCCTGCGTTTTTTTTCGCCCCGGGAGGGAATCATCGGCGTACGCATTGAACATTTCCAGGGGCAACGCTCCGCCGGTCCGCATTATCCCCTACGCCATGATCCGGACGTGTCCACCCGCATTGAAGATCATCAGGACTTCGTCGCGTTGCACAGCGGCGATCTGTCGGTACGGATCGCCAAGGGCGAGGCGTGGGCGCTGGATTTTCTGCATAATGGCGAGCGCATTACCGGCAGCGCAGCCAAATCCAATGGGTATGTACATCATGAGCGCACCGGCAAAAATTATGTCTACGAACGCTTGGACCTGGGGGTGGGCGAGACCGTCTATGGGCTGGGTGAACGCTTCGCCGCGCTGGTAAAAAATGGCCAATCAATTGACACCTGGAATCGGGATGGCGGCACCAGCACCGAGCAGGCCTATAAAAACATCCCTTTTTACCTCACCAATCGAGGTTATGGCGTGCTGGTTAACCACCCGGAATGCGTGTCGTTCGAAGTGGGTTCGGAGAAAGTCTCCAAAGTCCAGTTTAGCGTTGAAGGGGAGTATCTGGAATATTTTGTCATCGACGGCCCCGGGCCCAAGCAGGTACTTGATCGCTATACCCGCCTGACCGGACGACCAGCCCTGCCTCCGGCCTGGTCGTTCGGATTGTGGCTGACCACGTCCTTTACCACCGATTATGACGAACAGACGGTGAACCGCTTTATCGACGGCATGGCCGAGCGCCATCTGCCGTTGCATGTGTTTCATTTTGACTGTTTCTGGATGAAAGCGTTTCAATGGTGCGATTTTACCTGGGATGCCGATACCTTTCCCGATCCACGCGGAATGTTAAAACGGCTTAAAGCGCGGGGATTAAAAATCTGTCTATGGATTAACCCCTATATCGGTCAAAAATCACCGCTGTTTCGCGAAGGCATGGAGCGGGGGTACTTGTTAAAACGCCCTAACGGCGATGTCTGGCAATGGGATCGCTGGCAGCCGGGCCAGGCCATTGTGGATTTTACCAACCCGGCGGCCTGCGCCTGGTACACCGGTCATCTGGAACGGCTTGTGGCGATGGGCGTGGACTGCTTCAAAACCGATTTCGGCGAGCGCATCCCTACCGATGTAGCCTGGTTTGACGGTAGCTGTCAGCATAAAATGCACAACCACTACGCTTATCTCTACAATCAGGTGGTGTACGAGATGTTGCAAAACCGCCTCGGCAAGGGTGAAGCCGTACTGTTCGCACGTTCCGCTTCGGTTGGCGCTCAGCAATTCCCGGTTCACTGGGGTGGCGACTGTTATGCCACGTACGAATCCATGGCGGAAAGCCTGCGCGGCGGCCTGTCCCTGGGCATGTCCGGTTTTGGGTTCTGGAGTCACGATATCGGTGGTTTTGAAAACACCGCGCCGGCTCATGTTTATAAGCGTTGGTGCGCCTTTGGGCTGCTATCCAGCCATAGCCGCCTGCACGGCAGTAAATCCTACCGGGTACCCTGGGTTTATGATGAGGAAGCTTGCGATGTACTGCGCGAGTTTACGCAGTGGAAATGTCGTCTGATGCCGTATTTGTATGACGCGGCAATCCAGGCGGCTCATACCGGCACGCCGGTGATGCGCGCCATGATGCTTGGGTTCCCCGACGATCCGGGTTGCGACTATCTGGATCGCCAATATATGCTCGGTGACAGCCTACTGGTGGCGCCGGTATTCAGTGAACGTGGCGATGTCAGCGTTTATCTGCCGCGCGGCCGCTGGACCCACCTGTTCAGTAATCAGGAAGCCCAAGGTGGCTGGCGCAAGGAACGGCATGATTTCAACAGCCTGCCGCTGTATGTCCGTCCCAATACCCTGCTCGCCCTCGGCGCCAACGACCAAAAACCGGATTATGATTATCACCTGGCGACGGTCTTCCATTTATTTGCGCTGGAAGACGGCGTCGACGCTATCTGCCGGGTTCCCTCGCTCACGGGCGAGACGGTGTTTACCCTAGAGGTTGGTCGTCGAGGCGAAACGCTGCGGGTAGCCGCCCAAGGCGCGGCCACGGGCTGGACACTGTGCCTGCGCAATATCTCCGGCATCAACGCCGTTGACGGCGGCGCGGCGGCGGCCCACCCATGGGGAACGCTGATTACGCCCAACGCCGGTAGCCATAACCTGACCATCCGGCTATAAACCAATGTGCCATCGCGTTACGGTTATAGCGGCCAAATAATTTTTTATAGAAATCATTTGGTCGCTATAAATTATTTATTAAATATAAATATAAATGCCTTATTCAAAAAACAGTAAAATATAATTATTAATTACTTAATAGTAAAAATTAATCAAGTGAAGTTATTGTGAGGAAAATCACGTTAAAATTTTAACTTAATGATGATTTTTTCACATCTTTGTCATAAGTTGTACTAACACCAACCAAGGAAGCGTTACCCTTCCGCCGACAAGGAAGAATCAGCCTTATGCTTAATATTACTGATATAAATCATCTTGCCGCCGAGCTATTACTGTCTGGGAAAACCCGCTGTGAAAAAACTCACTTACCCAATGCAATAAAACCATTACTAGAAATTATTAATAACGAATCATGTTATAATAATAACTCTCAGGTCCCATTTATGCCGCTTTCCCGACTTAACTCCGCCGGCGAGCTGGCGGCCTGCCGCGGCGTAATGGAACGAGTCAGCGCGACGGGCCAGTTTACCGGCGGTGATTTTATCCCTCAGTTGGAAAAGTTGCTGGAAGCGTTTTATCAAGCGACCGCCTGCGTTGCCACCAGCAGCGGTACGGACGCGCTTAACATTGCGCTCAAGTCCATTGGCGTAGGCGCGGGGGATGAAATCATCGTGCCGCCCAACTCGTTTGCCGCAACGGAAAACGCGATTTTTTCCGTCGGCGCCAAGCCGGTTTATGCCAACATTGACGACAGTTTTAACATTGACCCAGCGGATATCGCCAGGCTGGTTACCGACAAGACCAAAGCTATTTTACCGGTGTGCCTGTACGGTTCCATGCGTAATCTCAGGGAAATAGCGCACCAGGCCGAGCAACATGAACTGCGCGTGGTTGTCGATGCGGCCCAGTGTTTTGGCATGCCGGAGATGCTGCGTTTTTGCGATGCGATCGCCCTGAGTTTTAATCCTTGCAAAAATATCGGCGGTTTTGGCAAAGCGGGCGCATTATTGACCTCTTCGTCTGAAATTGCCAAAAAAGCGCGCCAGTTTTCCTACCATGGGTTTGCCGAGAGTAAAAAAAACCTCAAGGTGCAAAACTGGGGTTTTAACAGCCGGATGGATAACCTGCAAGCGTCATTATTAATCACAAAATTTAATTTTTTTGAGATTAACGCCTTGAAGCGCTCATTTTTGGCCTATCGTTATTTACATCATCTCAAGTCGCTTGATGAAGCTCATCGCATTATATTGCCGCTCGAAACCGTCGAGAATACGTGGCATTTATTCCCCATCCGAATCAATGACGACAAGCGGAACGAGTTGTTACGCTACGCCAAGATAATGAATATCGAATTTGATACCTATTACCCTACCTTGGGCTACGAAGGGATAAATAATTATGCTTTAGATTATCAGGACAAAACGAATTATGCCATTACCAGCAACATCCATGCTTCGGTCCTGCATATTCCCTTGCATAATCATATGTCGATTGAAGAACAGGATAAAGTGATCGCGGTACTGTATGACTTTTTCAAATAAACGGCCATATGGCCTGATATCGATGCCATGCGGCTCAATATCAGCATGCCGGACCCGGGCTTTTTTTATTTGATTAGCTGCACTGCCCTGTACATGATTTATCAACTGGAACTCGCTAGCCAGGCGGCGCCCGGCCGATGTCCGGCTGGCGGCGGTGAAAAATACCATCGCCTGCTGGTTCAGGACAAAAACCGGAGACGACTATGCGAAACATGGCCATATATGAATGAAGTTATCGCCGGACGGCACCAAGCCGGGTAGTCCCATGGGCGCACAAATAGCCAACACAATACAGGCGCCGAGGATCCCCACGACGACGCTGCCCGTTTGCGTCCTCAGCAGGTATTGACTCGTGACGCAACCCACCATATAGTTAGCAAACTTCCTAATTACATACTAATTACCGTGATGCCTAACTCAAAAAACCGCCATCGGGATTTGATGGCCATTACCGTGGCCCTCGGTTTGCTGAAACGCGCCTATCGCGCCAAAGCGGACAAAATCGTGGCGCCACTGGGCCTGTCGGCGGCGATTGCCTGGCCGCTGGTGCTGATCGGTCGGCACCCGGAAGGCATACGCCCCGGCAGCCTGTCCGAGGAGTTGGGGATTGAAGGCCCTTCCCTGGTGCGATCGTTAAATCAGCTGGTGGACGCCCAGTTGGTGACCCGTCAGGAAGATTCGATGGATAAACGCGCCAAAATTTTATACCTGACCCCGGCGGGCAGCGCCATCCGCACGCAAATTGAAGCCATGCTGCAAGATTTTCGCGCATCGCTGTTTGACGGTGTGCCGCAAGAAGATCTCCAGGCCTGCCTGCGGACCTTTGGTATATTGGAGCACCGGCTGGGAATCAGCGGCACGCCTTCCATTGGCATCCCTTCCCAGACACCTGAAGTCTAGATGACGATGTCTTTACCCAGGGTGGCGCTATTCACCCGCGATGAGATTATCTACTCACTCAAAAGCTTCGCCGCCGCCATGCTGGCGCTGTATTTGGCCAGCCGCGCCGGTCTGCCCAATACGTTCTGGTCGCTGCTGACGGTATACGTCGTCAGCCAGCCGCTGGCGGGCATGGTGCGCTCCAAGGCGGTGTATCGCCTGTGCGGCACCTTTATCGGCAGCACCGCCACCGTATTTATCATACCGACCCTATCCAACGCGCCGGTGCTGCTGTCGCTGGCCATGGCCATATGGGTCAGCATTTGCCTGTTTATCTCCTTACTGGACCGCACCCCCCGCTCCTATACTTTTATGCTGGCGGGCTATACGGCGGCGCTTATCGGTTTTCCTTCGGTGCAGACCCCGGATCTGATTTTCAATACCGCCGTCACGCGCGTAGAGGAGATTTGCCTGGGCATCCTATGCGCGACTCTGGTCCATAGCGTCGTACTGCCCGCCGGCCTGTCGGCCAGCGTCATGGGGCTGCTGGATAAAACCTTAACCGATACCCGCCGCTGGCTGACGGATATCTTTTCACCGGCCGCCCCGGCAACGCGCTAAGATGACGGCGCCGTTTCAGCGGTGCGGATTAGGCTCTCGGTGGACATCACCCAATTACGCCTGCTCGCCACCCATATTCCCTTTGATACTAGTAACTTAGCCTGGACGACGGCCGCGATCCGCATCATGCAGGATCAGGTGGCGGCGCTGATCCCCACGCTGTCGGCGGTGGAGGATCGGCTACAGGCGCTATATCAGGCCGAAGGCGGCTGGACCCCCGATGTGTTGGAGGCGCAGAGGCATATCAATCAGTGGCTGGAAGCCAATGCCTCCCTATTGCCCAGCGCGGCAACCGATATTTCACTGCCCATTGCCCACGGCAATGACTGGCGGTTATTGCTGCGCCAATCGGTGCAAGCGCTGGAAACCGGTGGCAATGGGACCCCCTGGAGCCGGGCATTACGCATTTCCCTGGTGAATTACCTGGAAGAACTGGTGGCGAAGTGGCAAGCCTGCATTACCCTGCGCCAGGATATCAATACCGGTCTATACGCCGGCGTGATGCCCCGTCACCGCCTGGCGGCTATCGGTAATCGCGTATTGCATCGCGATCTGGGCATGGCGTTTCTTTCGTCCCTGGCGGCGTTTATCGCCATTAGCCTATGTTGCCTATTCTGGATCCAGATTGGCTGGGCCGATGGCGCCACGGCGGCCATGATGGCCGCGGTATTTTGTAGCTTTTTCGCGTTTATGGACGATCCGGTACCGGCCATCAATATGTTCTTGAAATATACCCTATGGTCCACGCCGATTTCCGCACTGTATATTCTGGTATTGCTGCCAACGGTACAGGACTTCGGCATGCTGGCGCTGGTATGCGCGCCGCTGTTCCTGATTCTGGGTGCCTATAGCGCCCGCCCGGCTAAATTTATGGTCGCCATGCCGTTGCTGTTCGGCGTCGCGGGCACCCTGTCGCTGCACGACACCGCCCATGCGGATGTCACCAGCTTTATCAACACCACCACCGCCCAGCTATTGGGTACCTTTATGGCGGCGCGGGTCACTCGTCTATTCCGTTCGGTGGGCGCCGACTGGAGCGCGCGACGCATCCGCAAGGCGATCCGCCGTGATTTAGTGGTGATGTCCAGTGGTAGCAAAGCACAGCCTTTACAAAAATTCGCCGTCCGGATGGTCGATCGTATCGGGCTACGGGGGACGCGCATCGCCCAGGGTGAAGTGGCGCGGCATAACAGTACGGCCAGGGAAACCCTACGCGATCTGCGGCTGGGGACCAATATCATTGCGTTGCAGCAGGTGCGCCGCGGTTTCCCTACCATCGGCTTCAGCACGCTGCTGGCGCAGTTGTCCACGCTGTTCAAAGCCGAGGAGAATCAACCGGCCGAGGCTCTCCTGGCGGCCATTGACCAGGCGCTGGACGATATTCTGTCGATGCCGGATAAAACCACCCAATGGCGTGAGGCCATCACCGCGCTGGTAGGGCTGCGCCATAATCTGTTCCCCGACGCCCCCCAAACCCTGATCGCCAACGGAGAAACACTATGATTGGTGAAGCCAGCTTTTATGGCCTCTATTTCCCCTGGTTGATGATACTGGCGATGGCGGCTTTAGCGCTGTTCTGGGCCGTGCGCCGGCTGTTGGTATTCGCCGGCTTTTATCGTTGGGTCTGGCATCCGGCCATGTTCGATATCGCCGTTTATTTCCTATTACTTTATGGGCTTGTCCATGCCACTTATTTTTTACAGCGATAAAATCGATGAAATCTGAAAACCTGACTTTAGGCTCGCGGCAGTGGGTACGCATTATCGTCACTCTGCTGGTGACGCTGGCGGCTATTTGGGCTGTGTGGCAATTGTGGGATCATTATGAGCTGGCACCCTGGACACGCGATGGCCGGGTGCGCGCAAATGTGGTGCCTATTGCGCCGGATGTCTCGGGTCTGGTGACCGAGGTCGCCGTGCATGATAATCAGCGGGTCGCGGCCGGGACGCTGTTGTTTGTGGTGGACCGAACCCGTTACGAACTGGCGGTGCGACAGGCCGAGGTGGCGCTGAATTCGCAGCGCATCGCCATTGCCCAGGCCCAGCGGGAAGATCAGCGTAATGCCAAGCTGGGCACGTTGATTCCCCAGGAGGAACGGGAGCGGACCCGCACGCAGTTGGACCAGGCGCAAAATGGGCTGGCCCAGGCGGAGGTGGCGCTGGACAGCGCGAAACTGAATCTGCAGCGCGCTCAAGTGCGCTCGCCGGTGGACGCGATGGTGACCAATCTTGACCTGCGTCAGGGTAGTTATGCCACCACCGGTAAACCGGTTATGGCGCTGGTGGATATCGGATCCTTTTATGTGGAAGGGTATTTTGAAGAGACCAAGCTGCCGCGCATTCATCTCGGCGATCCGGTGCGGGTCATCCCCATGGGCGGCAACGGCCCGTTTAGCGGTACGGTGGAGAGTATTGCCGCGGGTATCGCCGAGCGCGATCGGC
>JAATGH010000236.1 GCA_015654745.1 Enterobacterales bacterium | reverse complement strand
GATGGCTACCGCCCGAATGTTGGTATTGTAATCTGTAATCGTGATGGACAGGTTGTGTGGGCCAGGCGATACGGACAGCACTCCTGGCAGTTTCCCCAAGGTGGGATCAATGCCGGTGAGACGCCCGAGCAGGCCATGTACCGTGAGCTGTATGAAGAGGTTGGGTTGAGCCGTAAAGATGTGCGTATCCTGGCCTCGACCCGCAACTGGCTGCGCTATAAACTGCCGAAACGCTTGGTCCGCTGGGACACCAAACCGGTCTGTATCGGTCAGAAACAGAAATGGTTTCTACTGCAGCTCATGTGTCAGGATGCCGATATCAATATGCAGTGCGGGGGCACCCCTGAATTTGATGGCTGGCGCTGGGTCAGTTTTTGGTACCCGGTACGCCAGGTGGTTTCCTTTAAGCGAGATGTGTACCGCCGGGTTATGAAAGAGTTTTCGACCATAGTCATGCCGTTGCAGGAAATCGCCGTGCAACGGACTCTCCCTGCATACAGACGGAAGAGGGGTTAAGCCACGCAGAATATGCTCACGCTCTTGCGGGAAATCGTGGAAAAGGTTGCGGCCGCGCCGCGCCTGTCGGATACGCTGGAAATACTGGTTAATGAAACCTGCCTGGCGATGGATACCGAAGTGTGTTCGGTGTATTTGGCCGACAACGATCGACGCTGTTATTACCTGATGGCAACGCGCGGCTTGAAAAAACCGCGCGGTCGTACCGTCACGCTGGCCTTCGACCAGGGAATTGTCGGGCTGGTCGGACGGCTGGCGGAACCGATAAACCTGGCCGATGCCCATAATCATCCGAGCTTCCAATACATTCCGGCGGTAAAGGAGGAGCGTTTCCGCTCTTTCCTTGGCGTGCCGATTATCCACCGTCGCCAACTGCTCGGCGTGCTGGTGGTACAGCAACGGGAGCACCGCCAGTTCGACGAAAGCGAAGAATCCTTTATGGTGACGCTGGCCACGCAAATGGCCGGTATCCTTTCACAGTCACAGCTTAATGCGCTGTTCGGTCAATACCGCCAGACGCGCATCCGCGCCCTGGCCGCCGCCCCGGGCGTGGCTATTGCCCAGGGATGGGTGGATAACGGCCAGCCCTCCCTGGATCAGGTATTTAAGGCCTCCTCCCTGGACAGCGCCCGCGAACGGGAGCGGCTGACGTTTGCGTTAGGCGAGGCGGCGGCGGAATTCCGCCGTTTCAGCAAGCGTTTCAACGCCAGCGCGCAAAAGGACAGCGCGGCTATCTTCGACCTGTATTCCCATTTGTTGAACGACGCCAGGCTTAAGCGTGAGCTGTTTGCGGAAATTGACGCCGGTTCCATGGCGGAATGGGCGGTAAAACAGGTTATCGAACAGTTTGCCGAACAGTTTGCCCAACTCAATGACAGCTATATGCGGGAGCGCTCCGGCGATCTGCGCGCCCTGGGTCAACGGCTGTTGTTCCATTTGGATGACCGTGTCCAGGGCGAGACCTCATGGCCTTCCCGCTTTGTACTGGTAGCCGATGAGCTCAGCGCGACGCTATTGGCCGAAATGCCGCTGGACAAGATGGTCGGTGTGGTGGTCAGGGATGGCGCCGCCAATTCCCATGCCGCGATCCTGGTGCGGGCCATGGGCATTCCCACCGTGATGGGCGCGGATATCCAGCCGGTGCTGCTGAACCAGCGCTTATTGGTGGTAGACGGCTATCGCGGCGAACTTCTGGTCGATCCGGAACCGGTGTTGGTGCAGGAGTACCAGCGGCTTATCAGCGAGGAAAAGCAGCTTAGCCGCCTGGCGGAAGACGATGTCGAGCAGCCGGCGGCGATGAAAGGGGGTGAGCGCATCCAGATTATGCTGAATGCCGGACTTAGCGCGGAGCATGAGCAGCGCGCCGGCGATCGCGTCGATGGTGTCGGCCTCTACCGCACCGAAATTCCCTTTATGCTACAAAGCGGTTTCCCGTCCGAGGATGAGCAGGTTGCGCAATACCAAGGTATGCTGCAATTGTTTCCAACGAAATCGGTTACCCTGCGTACCCTTGACGTCGGCTCGGATAAACAGCTGCCTTATATGGCGCCGATTAACGAGGAGAATCCCTGCCTGGGCTGGCGCGGCATCCGCATTACGCTCGACCAGCCCGAGATTTTCCTGATTCAGGTTCGGGCCATGCTGCGCGCCAACGCCGCCACCGGCAATCTGAGCATCCTGCTGCCGATGATTACCAGCGTTGACGAGATCGATGAGGCCCGGCGTCTGATAGATCGCGCCGGCCGTGAAGTAGAAGAGATGCTGGGCTACGCCTTGCCGGCCCTGCGTATTGGCGTGATGATCGAAGTCCCCGCCATGGTGTTTATGTTGCCGCTACTGATCAACAGGGTGGATTTTGTGTCGGTGGGATCCAATGACCTGACGCAATACCTGCTTGCCGTCGATCGCAATAACACCCGGGTCGCGGCCATGTACGACAGCCTGCACCCGGCCATGCTGCAGGTATTGGTGAAAATCATTACCGACTGCCGCTACCTTGGCCTTGATTGCAGCCTGTGCGGTGAAATGGCCGGCGATCCCATGGGGGCGCTGCTGCTGACCGGCATGGGATATCGTATGCTCAGCATGAATGGACGCAGCGTTGCCAGAATCAAATACCTGCTGCGCAACGTCGAGCTGGCCGACGCCATCGCGCTGGTGGAGCGGGTGCTTAGCGCGCAAAATGCCATTGATGTTCGCCACCAGGTGTCGGCTTTTCTCGAAAGGCGAGGACTTGGCGGCCTGATCCGCGGGGGGCGTTGATGTGCGGCCCACGCAAAAAATATTACATTATTCGCCGGTAATTTTTACCGCCATTCGCCGCCAAAAATATGCCGCTATGCTATTATACGCCTCCGTCGGACGAACCAAGCCCACTGCATGCCAACGCTTTTTTCGTTTCCGAACCGCCTGCCGCCCCGTCAAATGGACGGGGTGAAAATGACATAAATCGTGGTGATGAATGACAACGAATTATCTGGCCTTTCCGCAGTTTGATCCGGTTATTTTCTCAATAGGTCCGGTTTCGCTCCATTGGTACGGCCTGATGTACCTGGTCGGTTTTGTCTTTGCCATGTGGCTGGCGGTGCGTCGTGCCAACCGACCCGGCAGCGGCTGGACCAAGGATGAGGTCGAGAACCTGCTGTATGCGGGGTTCCTGGGGGTATTCCTGGGCGGCCGCATCGGGTATGTTTTATTTTATAACCTGCCGGTATTCCTGGATAACCCACTGTATTTATTTAAGGTCTGGGACGGCGGCATGTCATTCCATGGCGGGCTTATCGGTGTCATCATCGTCATGTTATGGTTTGCCTACCGCACCAAACGCCATTTTTTCCAGGTGGCGGATTTTATCGCGCCGATGATCCCCTTCGGCCTGGGTGCCGGACGGTTAGGCAATTTTATCAATGGCGAACTGTGGGGCCGTGTGACCACCGATACCCCTTGGGCGATGCTGTTCCCCGGTTCGCGCGCCGAGGATCTGGCGTTGTTGCCGGAGAATCCCCAATGGCAGGCGCTGTTTAATCAATTCGGCATGCTGCCCCGCCACCCTTCGCAAATTTATGAACTGCTGCTCGAAGGTGTGGTGCTGTTTATTCTTCTCAATGTTTTTATCCGCAAACCGCGTCCGTTGGGCAGCGTGTCGGGCCTGTTTCTCATGGCCTACGGCGCGTTTCGCTTTATTGTCGAGTTTTTCCGGCAGCCCGACGCGCAGCTCGGGCTGTTCGACGGTGCGATCAGCATGGGGCAAATCCTTTCCCTGCCGATGATTATCGCCGGTCTGATTATGTTTATCTGGGCCTATCGTCGTCGCCCACAGCAACTACCGTCCTGAGGTAACATGAAACAGTATTTGGATCTGATGCGCCTGGTGCGTAATGAAGGCACGCCAAAGGCCGACCGCACCGGCACCGGTACCTTATCGATCTTCGGCCACCAGATGCGCTTTGATTTACGCCAGGGTTTTCCTCTGGTTACCACCAAGCGCTGCCATCTACGCTCGATAATTTACGAACTGCTGTGGTTTCTTAACGGTGATACCAATGTCGGGTATCTGCACGAGCATAACGTCTCCATTTGGGATGAATGGGCGGATGAGGAAGGCAACCTTGGACCGGTCTACGGCAAGCAGTGGCGCGCCTGGGGGGCGGCGGACGGCAGTAGCATCGATCAACTGAGTCGGGTGGTTGATCAGCTGCGGCGGGATCCCGATTCCCGGCGTATCATCGTATCCGCCTGGAACGTCGGTGAGCTGGACGAGATGGCGCTTTCACCATGTCACGCGTTGTTCCAATTTTATGTCGCCGACGGCACGCTTTCCTGCCAGCTTTACCAACGTTCATGCGACGTTTTCCTCGGCCTGCCGTTTAACATCGCCAGTTATGCGCTACTCATGCACATGGTGGCGCAACAGTGTGATCTGCAGGTCGGCGATTTTATCTGGACCGGCGGCGATACCCACTTGTACAGCAATCACCTGGAACAGGCCGATTTACAGCTCGGCCGCGTACCGCGCGCGCTGCCCACCCTGGTGATCAAGCGCAAACCGGCTTCATTGTTCGATTACCGGTTCGAGGATTTCGACATCCAGGGCTACGACCCGCTCCCGCCGATTAAAGCGCCGATTGCCATCTAGGCCAACCGAGTCCAGCCCCAAGGCTGGCTGATGGCTATACCCGGCGCCGCTCACGGCGGGCCGGAGTTAGACCGGCCAACGGGTCATGGTTATGGCCCGCTGATTTTGCCGCATGCCGCGCAATTTTTTTATCCGCTTGCATACTCCTCTTTTCTATTCCGCATGCTTCCCGCAGTTCATGAACAGGCGAGTGGCGCACGGGTTTGGTCGCCGTTACCCTGGGCATATGAAAACTCATGATCAACAGGGGTACGCCCTGATCGAAATGCTGCTGGTATTAACGCTCTCGGCGATGGTGGCCCTGACCGGTGGCCAGGCCTGGCACCGCTATCGGCATCATGCCGAACTGGAACACGCGGCGGTTGGCATCGCGGATTTTTTGTTGCGCTGGCAACTGGCGGCAAGTCGCGGCAATCACATCTACCGGGTAAATGTCACCCGCGGTAACAACTGGTCCATTGCCACGAGCCTGATACCCGCCGACGGGGGACCTCCGGTATTGCTGGGCCGGCTGGACAGCCCCGCCGACACTATCGACCTCGATTTCAGCCAGTTTGAATACCTGACCCTGGCCGGTTTGCGCAACACCGCCACCGCCGGCCATGTAGTGGTGGGCAATTCCGCCGGTCGGCTCAAGATCATACTGTCGGGTAAGGGACGTGTGCGGGTCTGCAGCGAGCGGGGCCGATGGGCAGGGGTGGCGTCATGCTAAAGGCCCGGCAGGAGGGATTCAGCCTGGTGGAGACCCTATGTGCTTTGGCCATAGCGAGCGTGCTGTTGCTGGGGGCGCTACGGATCTTGCCTTTATTGTACCGTCAGGCGCACATGGCTCTACAACACGCCCAGTTGGCGTGGCAGATGGAACAGAGTCTGTTAAGTATCGAAAAAGATGTGCGCCGCGCCGGTTTTTGTTCCCCGCCTTGCCGAGGGCTGCCGGTGTACCACGGCCAACGACCGGGGGAGGCGCAGCATTCCTGCCTAATCCTGAGTTATGCCTTTTATCCGGCGCAAAGTCGGGCTGCAGACCGTCGACTGGTCAACGATACGTTTGGCTATCGACTGCACCGGGGGGCGTTGGAAACGCAACGCGGCGTGCGGCACTGCAACGAACCCGGATGGGCAAAGATGCATGACGCCCAGCGGTGGGTAGTGAAGCAGTTTCGCTGCGATCCGCTTGGCGGTGGCGCCTGGCGGGTGATCCTCGTTGGCGGGGCCAGAAATAATCCCGCCATTCATTATCGTACTCAGCGCATTATCGCCGGACGTAACGGATGAATGGCGATCCGCAGCAGGGCAGCGTCACGCTGGCGGCGCTGGTAGCGGTGCTGCTGCTTGGACTGACCGCGTTATTGACGTGGCAGCGGCGGATGGACGTATCGCTAAAGATGATTCAGGATCAGGCGCGTTATATGACCGCTTTTCATCAGGCGGAGTCAGCCTTGTCCTGGGGGCTGTGCCAGTGCTGGCGAGGGACGCGTGAGCAATGCCGCCAACCGCCGGGCGAAGGGTTTCGCGCCTGCCTGCAGGCGGGGACTGCATCGGGTTCTTGGCTATTACGGGGTGAGAGCGCGGTGGTGCCTGGTTTACCTGCACCCGTATGTCTTTATCGGCTCGTGGTCGGCCGCCCGTTGGCTGAGACCGGTAGGGCCGGAGCGGAATCTGGTTTAGTGCCCGTGGTTGATGCCGAGGCTCCGTGCCATATGCTGGCGCCTCTGCCCGGCGGATGGCTGGATTATCCCCCCGCAAGGCGCGCGCAAGGCGTGGATCGCAGGGGTGAGGTACGGTGATGTGGCGGACGGGTGATCAACGTGGGTTGGCCATGCCGGGAGCCATGATGGCGGTGCTGCTGTTTTCGGTGGTGACCCTGTCGGAACTGCACTTTTTGCAAAGCCTGGAGCACCGGCAGGAGGACCAACGCCAATTCTACCTGGCGCTGGAGCTCGTCCACCAGGCGCTGGAGTGTTATCCCCGGCCCGGGCTGCGGGACAGTATTGTCCTTCCCGCCGGCTGGCGGCTCTCGTTAATCGAGCAACCGCGCGGCCAGCCATGTGTCCGGGTGAGTGCGCAGGTGCAAACCGCCGCCGGCCGCCGGGTGACGCTTCACCAGTGGTTCTGTGGCCTGGAGAATCGGGTTGGGAGGCACGGGCAACCAGAACAGGGAACAGGATCGCTTGTTTTCAGCGCCAATCCCGCTAGAGTGTCGGCATGGCTCAAACCCGTCGCCGTTACGGGCCGGCATTCGCCGCGATAACGAGTATATAAGGCAAGAGGGGAGAAATGTTTACTGTCTATCACTCAAACCAGCTGGATCTGCTCAAGGCGCTGGCTGCCGCGCTGATCGAAGGACGACCGCTGCGCGATCCCTTCCAGCCGGAGGTGATCCTGGTACAAAGCACCGGCATGGCGCAATGGATGCAGATGGAGCTGGCGGCGCGGTTTGGCATTGCCGCCAATATCGAATTCCCGTTACCGGCGAGTTTTATCTGGCAGATGTTTACGCGCGTATTGCCGGATATTCCCGCCGAGAGCGCCTTTTCCAAGGATGCCATGACCTGGAAGCTGATGACGCTGCTGCCGAGATTATGCGACACCCCGGGTTTCGAGGCGATTGACCAGTATTTGCATGAGGATGATGACCAGCGTAAATGTTTCCAGTTTGCCGCCAGGGTGGCCGATCTGTTTGATCAGTACCTGGTGTTCCGTCCGGACTGGCTGGACAGCTGGCAACGGGGTGAGCGGCTGGCGGGGTTGGGCGCGGCGCAGGACTGGCAGGCGCCGTTGTGGCTCGAGTTGGTGTCGTTTACCGAACAAGCTGGGCAATCGACCTGGCACCGGGCCAATCTCTACCAGCGGTTTATCCAGGCCCTGGAAGCCGCTGATGAGTGCCCGACCGGCTTGCCGGAACGGGTGTTTATCTGCGGCATTTCCGCGTTGCCTCCCACCTACCTGCAGGCATTACAGGCGCTAGGACGGCACATCGACGTCCATTTATTGTTCACCAACCCCTGCCGTTACTACTGGGGCGACATCCGGGATTATGCTTTTCTGGCCACCTTGCAAAACAGCAAGCGCAGCCATTATTTAGATCAGGGCGAACACGCGCTGTTTCGCCGTCCGCAAGACGCCGCGACGCTGTTTAATGATGACGGCGAGCAGCAGATAGGCAACCCCCTGCTGGCCTCGTGGGGCAAACTTGGCCGCGACAACCTGTTTTTGCTGGCTCAACTGGACGGCGCGCGCGAGGTGGATGCCTTCGTGGATCCCGGTACCGGCACCCTGTTGGCGACCCTGCAACGGGATATTCTGGAGCTGGAGGATCATTCGGTGGTTGGCATGAGTCGCGAAACCCTGGAAAACAGTCGGGAAAAACGCACACTGCAACTGCTGGACCGCTCGCTTAGCGTGCAGGTTTGCCATAGCCCGCAGCGTGAGGTCGAGGTATTGCACGATCGGCTGCTGGCAATGATAAGCGAGGATCCTTCCCTGGTGCCCCGGGACATTATTGTCATGGTGGCGGATATCGATCGCTACACGCCGGCGATCCAGGCGGTTTTCGGCAATGTCGGCGCGGGGCGTTACCTGCCGTTTGCCATTTCCGATCGGCGGGCACGGCATATTCATCCCGTGCTGCCGGCGTTCCTGGCGCTGCTGGAGCTACCGCAAAGCCGATTTGCCGCCGAGCAGGTTCTGGCACTGCTGGAGGTGCCGGCGGTAGCCGCGCGTTTCTCCATTAATGAGGATGGACAGAAGCTGCTCAGACAGTGGGTTGCGGAGTCCGGCATCCGCTGGGGCCTTGATGATGAGAATATTCGTGAACTGATGTTGCCCGCCACCGGCCAGCATACCTGGCGATTCGGCCTGACCCGCATGTTGTTGGGATATGCCATGGACAGCCAGAGCGGCGATTGGCAGGGGGTTTTACCCTATGACGAGTCCAGCGGGCTGATTGCCGGACTGGTCGGCAATCTGGCGGAGCTATTGGCGCAGCTGGCGCGTTGGCGCGATATCCTGCGCGAGCCGCGCCCCTTGGGCGAGTGGCTGTCTTGCTGCCGGGAATTGGCCGCGGACTTTTTCCTGCCCGACGGTGAGGCTGAAACCGCGCTGGCCCTGCTGGAGAACCAATGGCAGCAAATTGTGCAGTTCGGACTGCAGGCCTCTTTTGATCGGCCGGTAGCGGTGCGGCTGCTGCACGATGAGCTGTCCGCGCGCTTGGATCAGCAGCGGATCAGCCAGCGCTTTTTAGCCGGCACCATTAATTTTTGTACGTTGATGCCGATGCGTTCAATTCCTTTCAAAGTGGTCTGCCTGCTGGGGATGAACGATGGCGTTTACCCACGCTCGCTGCAGCCGGTGGGTTTTGACCTGATGGCGCAGCAGACCAGACGTGGCGATCGCAGCCGGCGCGATGACGACCGGTATTTGTTCCTGGAAGCGCTGCTTTCCGCGCAGCAGCGCTTTTACATCAGCTTTATCGGCCGCTCGATTCAGGACAATACCCTGCGTTATCCCTCGGTCTTGGTGAGTGAATTAACCGAATATATTGCCCAGAGTTTTCATTTGCCCGGCGATGAGGAACTGGATGTTGATAGCAGCGCCGCCAGGATGAACGCCCACTTATACCAATGGCACACCAGGATGCCGTTCGCGGAGGAGAATTTTGTCGCCGGGACCGAAATGCAAAGTTTTGCCGCTGAATGGCTGCCCGCGGCGAGCGCCGGCGGTAAGCCGCATCCCGAGTTTACCCACCCGCTGGCGGCGCAGGCGTTGACCTCGCTGGACTTCGACACCCTGCGGCGTTTTTACGCCCATCCGGTACGCGCCTATTTCCAACAGCGCCTGGGGGTCTATTTTCAGATGGAGGAGACGGAGCTGGCCGACGAGGAGCCGTTTGTCATCGAGGGCCTGACGCGTTATCAGCTCAACGATCGGCTGCTCAATACGTTAATCGAGGGTGAAGATCCGGAACGTCTCTACCGCAACATGCGTGCGGCGGGTTATTTGCCTTTTGGGGCGTTTGGCGAAATCTATTGGGCCAAACAGCGCAATGACCTGGCGCAACTGGCCGATCAAGTCCGCACGCAACGCCGGGACGATACCCAAAGCCTGGAAATCAGCCTGGAGCTCGGCACGATCGAGCTGAGCGGCTGGCTGAACCGGGTCCAGGACGACGGCCTACTGCGCTGGCGCCCCGGGGTATTATCCATGAAAGATGGCTTGTCGCTTTGGTTGGAACATCTGGCGTGGTGCGCCATGGGCGGTCAGGGCGAAAGCCGGATGTTCGGCATTAAGGGCGAATGGCGTTTTGCGCCCCTGGCGGCGGCACAGGCAAAAACATTGCTGCAAGCGCTGGTCTCAGGCTATTGTCAGGGCATGAGCACTCCATTGCTATTATTAAACCGCGCCGGCGGCGCGTGGTTAGCCCAGAGTTTTGATCGGCATACGGGTACCATCAATTGGGACGAGAACTGCCAGCGCCAGGCGCGTGACAAGCTGATGCAGGCCTGGCAGGGGGATGGCTTTACCCCCGGCGAGGGACAAGATCCCTATTTGCAGCGTATCATGCGTCAATTGGATGAGGTGCGGATCCAGGAGATTATCCAGACTGCCCAAACGTATCTGCTGGCTCCGTTCAGCTGTAATCTGGCGGAAACGGAAAAACCTCAGCGGACCAAAAAATAAGTGGCGGACAGCGCGATTATTGCCATGATGGGATGTGGGTATATACCCAATAGATTTCGGGTTGTTGATGAAATGGCCAAGGCTGGCCGTTTTGATAGTTTTCGGAGAGTGGAATGCGAAAATTGGTTGTTGCGTTAGTAAGCTGCGCGTTGTTGGGTTTTTTTGGCGTTGCATCGGTGGTAGCCGCTCCCGGCTGGCAACCCATCAAGGAAGCCGTCAGGAAAAGTAGCAAGGACCTAAGACAATATCAGGCCATCCGGTTGGCGAATGGTATGACCGTGCTGCTGGTCAGCGATCCCCAGGCGGTAAAATCACTTTCCGCGATCGCGGTGCCGGCCGGCTCTCTGGAAAATCCGAATAGCCAATTGGGATTGGCCCATTATCTGGAACATATGATCCTGATGGGTTCCAAAAATTACGCACAGCCGGGGAATCTGAACGAGTTCCTGAAAAAGCACGGCGGCGACCACAACGCCAGCACCGCGTCTTATCGTACCGCATTTTACCTCGAGGTGGAGAATAACGCCTTGCAGCCGGCGATCGATCGGCTGGCGGACGCTATTGCCAGCCCATTGCTCGATCCGGGATACGCCGACAAAGAGCGCCATGCGGTCAACGCAGAACTCACCATGGCCCGGGCCAACGATAGTTTACGCATGGCGCAGATTCGCGCCGAAACCATGAATCCGGCCCATCCGGGATCCCGCTTTTCAGGGGGTAATCTCGACACCCTGCGTGACAGGCCCGGCAGCAATTTGCACCAGGCGTTAACCGCTTTTTACCACCGCTACTACTCCGCCAACCTGATGGTGGCGGTGATTTATAGTAATCAGCCGCTGCCCCAGCTGGCGCAGATCGCCGCAAAAACCTATGGCCGGGTCGCCAACCACCATGCCACCGTGCCTGACATTACCGTGCCGGCGGTGACGCGCAGGCAAACCGGTATCCTGATTCATTACCAACCGGTACAACCGCAGAAAATGCTGAGAATCGAGTTTCCCATTGCCAATAACAGTGGGGCCTTTCGCAGCAAGACCGACACCTATATCAGTTATCTGCTCGGGAATCGTAGCCCGAACACCCTGGCGGACTGGTTGCAAAAACAGGGCCTGGCCGATGCTATCGACGCCGGCGCCGATCCGATGGTTGATCGCAATGGCGGGGTGTTCGCCATCGCCGTCTCTTTGAGCGACAAAGGTTTTAGGCAACGGGACGAGGTCGTGGCGGCAATCTTCAGCTATCTGCAGGATCTGCGCGAACGGGGGATACAGAAGCAATATTTCGATGAAATTGCCCATGTATTGGATCAGGACTTTCGCTATCCGGTGATCACCCGCAATATGGACTATATCGAATGGCTGGTGGATTCCATGCTGCGGGTGCCGGTGGCGCATGTGCTGGATGCCTCCTATTTGGCCGATCGTTACGATCCGCGGGCGATTGCCGCCCGCTTGGACAGCATGAAGCCGGAAAATGCCCGCGTCTGGTTTATCAGTCCCGACGAACCTCATAATAAAACCGCCTATTTTGTTAACGCGCCTTATCAGGTGGAGAAAATAGCGCCGGAGCGCCTGGCGCTATGGCGCCAGACCCAGGAGCAAATCAACCTGTCGTTGCCGGCGCTGAACCCTTACATCGCCAATGATTTTTCCTTGATAAAACCGCAGAGTCCGCCCACCCACCCGCAGCTGATTGTTGATGAGCCCGGCCTGCGGTTGCGCTATATGCCAAGCCGGTATTTTGCCGATTAGCCGCGGGCCGATATCACGCTCAATTTTCGCAATCCGGCCATCATGTCCAACGCGCGCAACCAGGTGTTATACGCCATGGTTGATTATATCGCCGGGCAGAATCTCTCCGAGCTGAGCAATCAGGCCTATGTGGGGGGCATCAGTTTTTCCACTTATGAAAGCGATGGCCTGACCATCAAGGCCACCGGCTATACCCAGCGCCTGTCGCAGCTGGTGGTAAGCCTGGTAAACCGCTATGCCACCTTCACCCCTACGGTCGATCAATTAATCCAGGCGAAAAGTTGGTATCGCGAGCAGCTTGACGGAACGGAAAAAGAAAAACCTTATGCCCAGGCGATGATTCCCGCGAAAGTCATATCGACGCTGCCGTATGTGGAACGGGATGCGCGCCGGGCGGAAATAAACGGCATCACGGTGCAGGATTTAATTGATTACCGGGCCAACATGTTTAAATCCTCGTCCCTCGACATGCTGGTCGTGGGTAATTTGACCGAGCAAGGGGCGACCGATCTGGCCGCCGAGCTGAAAAAACAGATCGGCTGGACCGGCACCGGCTGGCTGCGTTCGAGCAAAATACAAATCCGGGAACCGCAACGGGCCATTATTCAAAAAAGCGGCGGCAGCACTGACGCGGCGCTGGCCGCGGTATATGTGCCAACGGGTTATGACCGGGCGCAGGGCACGGCCTGCAGCTATTTGTTATCGCAGATCGTCGAGTCTTGGTTTTACCAGCAGCTGCGTACCCGCGAGCAACTGGGGTACGCCATCTTCACCCTGCCGGTATTTGTCGGGCAACAGGGCGGCATTGGGTTTGTTCTGCAAAGCGGCAACCGCCAGCCGGCCTATCTTTACCAGCGTTACCAGGCTTTTTTCGACCAGGTCGAGCAGCGTTTACGCACCATGCCGCCGGCGGATTTTGAACAATATAAACAAGGTATCATCAGCCAATTGTTACAGCAGCCGCAGACGTTGGGTGAGGAAGTCGGCCAATATACCGATGAAATCGAACGTGACAACCTGGCATTTGATACCCGTGATAAAGTGATTGCCCAACTGCGCCAGCTCACGTTGCCGCAGCTGGCGGACTTTTTCCATCAGGCGTGATCGAGCCCCGCGGGTTGGCGCTGCTGTCGCAGATTGGCGGGGGGGATCATGACCAGAACCAGTACGCCGCTCCGTCAGGTTGGGCAACCTATCCCAATGCCTCCGCTCTGCAGAAGACCCTGCCTGAGCTTGTACACCAGTAGAGGAACCCACGACTCTTGACCGCGCATATTCTTGACCCGTTTACGCTGCCGCTACATGGCGCCGCCCTGATTGAAGCCTCGGCGGGGACCGGCAAAACCTATACCTTGGCCGCGCTGTATTTGCGTTTGCTGCTGGGGCTGGGCCAAGGCGCGGCTTACCCCCGTCCGCTAAGCGTGGAAGAGATCCTGGTGGTCACCTTTACCGAAGCGGCAACTGACGAGCTGCGCGGGCGGATTCGTCAGAATATTCACCGCCTGCGCCTGGCCTGCGTGCGCCGTGCCGGCGGCGATCCGTTATTAAGGGATCTTTTGCAGCAGATTCCCGATTGCGATCAGGCCGCCCGCCGGCTGCTGGCCGCCGAACGGCAAATGGATGACGCGGCGATATATACCATTCATGGCTTTTGCCAGCGCATGCTCAGTCAAAACACCCTAGAGTCCGACATGATGTTCCAGCAGACGCTGGTGGAGGACGAGACGGCGCTGCGACGCCAGGTTTGTGCCGATTTTTGGCGTCGCCATTGTTACCCCTTGCCTTTTGCCATCGCCCGGGTGGTCAATAAAGAGTGGGACGGTCCCGAAAAACTGTTGGCCGAGCTATTGCCCTATCTGCAGGGCGAAGCGCCGGTGGTGCGCAACCCACCGGATAAAACCGAATCCATCCACCAGCGTCATGACCGCATCGTCGCCGGGATTGATGCCGTGAAGCAGCTGTGGCTGGCGGCGGCGGGGCAACTGCTGGACGTGATCGGCGGTTCCGGCGTCGATAAGCGATCCTACAGCGGCAAAAACCTGCCCCTATGGCTGGAAAAAATATCGGCCTGGGCTTCCATCGCCACCGAAGATTATGACATTCCCAAAGAGCTTGAGCGGTTCCGTCAGTCGGTACTGACCGCTAAAACCACCAAAGGCGCTCCGCCGGCACACCCGTTATTTGATGCGCTGGATCGGTTTTTCGAACAGGCGCTAACGCTGCGCGAGCTGATATTCGTGCTGGCCTTGGATGAAATACGTCAAGCGCTGGAGCAAGAGAAACGCCGGCGCGGCGAGATGGGGTTTGACGATTTGCTCAGCCGCTTTGACCGGGCGTTGCTCGGACCGAACGGCGAGGCGCTGGCCCAATTGGTCCGCGAACGCTATCCGGTGGCGATGATTGATGAGTTTCAAGATACCGACCCGCAGCAATACCGGATTTTCCGCGCGCTCTACGGTGAACGGGAAGCCTGTGGGCTGGTGCTGATCGGCGATCCGAAACAGGCGATTTACGCCTTTCGCGGCGCGGATATTTTTACCTATATGCGGGCCCGAAGTGAAGTTAGCGCCCACTATAGCCTTGATACCAACTGGCGATCCTCTCCTGCCATGGTGGGCGCGGTAAATCAGCTCTTCCGAGCTGTGCCGCAGCCGTTTATCTTCGATCAAATCCCTTTTTTACCGGTATCCGCCGCCGAGCGTAACGCCGGTTTGGCGCTGGAGGTCAACCAGCTGATCCAGCCGGCCATGGTGTTTTGGCTGCAGCCGGGGGAGGGTGTGGGGGTAAGTGAGTACCAACAACTCATGGCGCGCCAGTGCGCCGCGAGTATTAATAATCTGCTGGCCGCCGGCCAAAAAGGCCAAGCGTGGCTAATCGGGCCCGAGGAACGCCTGCCGGTGCGCGCGTCGGATATTACCGTCCTGGTGCGTAACCGCCACGAGGCTACCCTGATTCGCGATGCGTTAAGCGTGCTATCGATTCCCGCGGTGTACCTGTCAAATCGTGACAGCGTTTATGAAACGCCGGAAGCGCGTGAGTTGCTCTGGCTGTTACAGGCAATACTGCTTCCCGACCGAGACAACGCCCTGCGCTGTGCGCTGGCAACCAGCCTGATGGGGTTGGATTCAAAGGAAATTGATAATACCAATAATGATGAGCAGGCCTGGGATGCGCTGGTGGATGAATTTGCCGCCTATCGCCAGTTATGGCAGCAGCGTGGGGTCCTGCCCATGTTGCGTCAGCTAATGAAACGACATCATATGGCGGAAAACCTGCTGGCAAGCGATAGCGGCGAGCGTAGATTAACCGATTTGCTGCACCTGGCTGAACTGCTGCAAGAAGCCTCCGCGCAGTTGGATAATGAACATGCGCTGGTACGTTGGTTGGCATTGCAGATCGAACTGCCTGATACCCATGCCGATAACCAGCAGCTCCGGCTGGAGAGCGACCGCTTATTGGTGCGTATCACCACGGTACACAAATCCAAGGGATTGGAGTTCCCCGTGGTTTTTCTGCCGTTTATGGCGGATTTTCGCCAGCAAAAGCGCCCATTGTTCCACGATCGGCAAGACTATAGCGCCTGGCTCGATCTCTCGGCCGGCCCCGAGAGCCTCGCGCTGGCTGAAGAGGAGCGGTTGGCGGAGGATTTGCGCCTGCTGTATGTGGCGCTAACCCGATCTATTTATCACTGCGCCATCGGCGTAGCGCCGCTGTTTCGCGGCAACCGCGCCAAAACCGGTGATACCGATCTGCACTTGAGCGCCCTGGGTTATTTACTTCAACAGGGAAAACCGGGTGATGCCACCTATTTGCTCAACCAGCTTGAGGCGTTGGCCGGGAAAGATATTGCGTTGATTTCCCTTGGTCAGCCCCAGGCGCTGCCGCGCCAGATCGAGGCTGACGACCGGCGGGCGCTTGCCGCGCGCCATTTTCCACAGCGCGCTCAGGATAACTGGCGTGTCACCAGTTATTCCGGCTTACAGCAACATGGCGGTTCAACGCCGCTAATGGATTTTCAACCCAAGCTGGATACCGACGCCGCCGGTGAGCGCCAGCAGGACGCGGACACCGCGCTCAGTCCCCATACCTTTGCCCGGGGCGCCTCACCGGGCACCTTTTTGCACTCCTTGTTTGAAACGCTGGATTTTACCCAGCCGGTGGATGCGGCGTGGCTAAGTACCCAGTTATTACAACATGCTATTAATGACATCTGGCAGCCGGTGCTTATGCAGTGGATGGCTCGGGTATTGCTTGCGCCCCTGAACGCGCAGGGCATGATGTTGGCGGATATTCCCGCGGCGGAAAAACAGGCGGAGATGCAGTTCTACCTGCCGATTAAAGCCACGGTGACCGCCCAGGAACTTGACCGCCTGTGCAAGGCCTTCGACCCGCTCTCGGCGTGCTGCCCACCGCTGGATTTCCCTCAGGTGCGGGGCATGTTGAAAGGATTTATCGACCTGGTATTTCGCTGGCGGGGCCGCTATTACCTGCTGGATTATAAATCCAACTGGCTGGGCGATAATAACGCCGACTACACGCCTGAGGCCATGGCCAAGGCCATGGCGGAACATCGTTATGATTTGCAATACCAACTCTATACCCTGGCGTTGCACCGCTATTTGCGCCATCGTCTGGCGGATTACGACTATCAACGTCATTTCGGCGGCGTATTTTATCTGTTCTTACGCGGAGTGGCGGCGGATAACCCTGGCAACGGCGTGTTTCATTGCCGTCCCGAATCCGCGCTGGTTGAACAACTGGATAATTTATTCAGCGGCGAGAGCGCCGATAACACCGAGGAACAGACCCGCTGATGGAGGAACTTTTAGCTCAAGCCCAACGACTGCGCCTGCTGCGCCCGCTGGATATTCAATTTGCCCGTATGCTGGCGGCGCCGGAAGAGCCGGCCTTTATGCTGGCCTGCGCCTGCTTAAGCGCCGATGCCGGCGCCGGGCATGTCTGTCTGCCGCTGGAACTGCTCACTCCGGACGGATTGTTTAACGGACGACAGCCGCAGCTGGCCGAGGCGGCCTGGTCGCTGGCCGGCAGGCTCTCCGCTGACCAGTGGCGGGGGCTCCTGACCGCATCCGTGGCTGTCGGCGATGGATCCTGGCCGACGCCGCTGGTGCTGGATAAGCAACGTTTGTATTTGCAGCGGATGTGGCAAAACGAGAGCCGGGTGGCCGCGTTTTTTAATGCCATCCATCCGCAGCCCATCACGGATGAATCGGCGATTGCGGCAGTATTAAACCGCTTCTTCCCCACGAACGGAAACGAGGTGGATTGGCAGAAAGTCGCGGCGGCGGTGGCGATTACCCATCCGGTGGCCGTGGTGTCCGGCGGGCCGGGTACCGGCAAAACCACCACGGTGGCTAAAATGCTGGCCGCCATGCTGGTACTGGCGGAAGGGCGACGATTACGCGTTTTGCTGGCGGCGCCCACGGGTAAAGCGGCTGCGCGGCTGAGCGAATCCCTCGGAACGGCTCTGCAACGGCTTGATCTTAGCGAGGAGCAGCGCCGGTTATTTCCCCGCGAGGCTGTTACCCTTCACCGGCTGCTGGGGGCTCAACCCCATAGCCAGCGTATGCGTTATCGCCAAGGCAATCCGCTGCATGTGGATGTCTTGATCGTTGACGAGGCGTCAATGGTAGATTTGCCGATGATGGCAAATCTCCTCGCCGCGCTGCCGCCACGGGCAAAAGTGATATTTTTGGGCGATCGCTGCCAATTGGCTTCCGTGGAGGCCTGGGCGGTACTTGGCGATATTTGCTGTTTCGCCGAACAAGGATACAGCCCCGCGCGTAATCGGCAACTGCGTCGGCTGACCGGCTGCGACCTGACGGCCGGCGCCGCCGTCTCAAGACCCGCGGCGGCGGACAGTCTGTGCCTGTTGCGCAAAAGTTACCGCTTCGACGATCGCTCCGGTATCGGACGGCTGGCCAATACCGTCAACACCGGCGACAGCCACCGCGCGTTGGCCATGCTGAACGCGGGGCTAGATCCCGACGTCGCGTATGCGCCAATGCGCGACGCCGAAGACTATCCCCGGCTGCTGGACGGATGTCTCGCGGGCTATAGGGACTACCTGCTCCGGGTTAGGGCGGGGGAGAGCGCCGGCGCCATACTGAGCGCGTTTAATCACTATCGTTTGCTGTGCGCCCTGCGTGAAGGGCCCTTTGGGGTGGCCGGGCTTAACGTGCGAATCGAGCAAACCCTGTTCAATGCCGGCCTGATAACGCGTTCGGTTGACAGCATGACCAGGGGCTACGCCGGGCGTCCGGTGATGATTACCCGCAACGCGCCTTCACTTGGGCTTTATAATGGTGATATCGGCATTATGCTGAATAACCCGGCGGGCGAGCTAAAGGTTCATTTTCCGCTGCCGGACGGGACTATCAAGGCGGTTCCGCTGAGCCGACTGCCGGAACATGAAACCGCCTTCGCCATGACGGTGCATAAAGCACAGGGCTCGGAATTCACCCATACGGCGCTGGTCCTGCCTAACCAGCACCTGCCGGTATTGACCCGGGAACTGCTTTATACGGCGATTACCCGGGCGCGGGAGCGGATTTCGGTCTATGCCAATGATGATGTCATGCAGCGAGCCATCGCCACGCCTACCCAACGGCGCAGCGGCCTGGTCGATCGTTTGGCGATCGTTACAGGGGCGTTGTCAACGCCCCTGTAACGTGAAGACGCTACTGGCCGGTCAAATCCGCCACCAGGATCTTCGAGCGGCGATGATAATTATAGAGCGCCTGCTTCTGCTGGGGCAGCACCTCCACCTCGGCGGGCGTGAAACCACGCTCCTGGAACCAATGGATGCTGCGCGTGGTCAGTACGAACAATTTTTTTAATCCCATCTGACGCGCCTGCTGGGTAATGCGCAGCAGCAGCGTTTCACCGCGCGAGGAGCTGCGGTAGTCGGGATGTACCGCCACGCATGCCATCTCCCCTAAACCGTCTTCCGGGAAGGGATACAGCGCGGCGCAGGCGATGGTCAGGTTATCCCGTTCGATAATGGTGAATTTATCGATCTCCATTTCCAATTGTTCCCGCGAGCGACGCACTAAAATACCCTGCTGTTCCAGCGGACGGATTAATTCCAGGATACCGCCGATATCGTTAATCGTCGCCCGGCGCACCTGTTCGGCGCTTTCCATTACGATTTGAGTACCGATACCTTCGCGGGAGAACAACTCCTGCACCAGCGCGCCATCATCCTGATAGCTAATCAGATGGCACCGCCTCACGCAGCGTCGACAGGCTTTGACCGCGCCGCGCAGAAAACGCACGGTGCCGGAGTGGTAGTCGCCCTGTTTTTCCAGCGCGTCGATACGCAACTGGGCATCGTTGGGAAACAGTTCCGAGATAATATCCCCATGATCATCGGTTACCCCTTGTGACGAGCAGAAACCGATAATTTTTTCCGCTTTAAGCTTTATGGCCAACTGCGTGGCCACCTCTTCCGAGGTCAGGTTAAAACTTTCGCCGGTTACCGACACGGCTACCGGTCCGAGCAGCACGATGGCGCCACTGTCCAACTGGCGGTGGATCGCTTCATCGTCAATGCGGCGAATCCGCCCGCTGTGACAGTAATCCACGCCGTCATCCACGCCCAAAGGCTGGGCAATAATAAAGTTTCCGCTGACTACATTAATATGCGCTCCCTGCAGGGGCGTATTGTTCAGGCTCATCGACAGGCGAGCGGTAATATCCAGCTGAAGCAGGCCCGCGGCTTGTTTCACCAATTCCAGCGTCGGCGCGTCGGTCACCCGGGTGTGCTTATGATAAATCGGTTCGAGATGATGCACCGACAGATTGGAATCAATCTGTGGCCGAGCGCCGTAGACCATCACCAGGCGGATGCCCAGACTATGAAGGAGACCGATATCGTTAACGATGTTGGCAAAGTTTTCATGCGCAATGGCTTCGCCGCCCAACATGATGACAAAGGTTTTGCCTCGATGCGCATTAATATAGGGAACTGAGTGACGAAAGCCTTGAACCAGTTCAGTACTACGTTCCTTCACGGCAAATCCTCTGTGAATG
>JAATGH010000038.1 GCA_015654745.1 Enterobacterales bacterium | reverse complement strand
TAGCGCAGCGCTTTAATAAACAGCTTGATATTAACCTCGATCGCCAGGAGCTTTGTCATATTATGGATATGGTCAACACATTATCAAAAAGATCTCATGAGCTTATTGATGATTTGTTGTGATGGATATCTGATGTAGAACAATATAATTTTTATTTTGTCAAAAACATGACGAATGTCGCATTATCATCCATCCCAGAAGTGGTTTTGATAAGTGTATTAATACGAATTACAATTAATACACTTAGCTAAAGATGATTAATTTATTTTTCTCTATCTGTATTAAATTCTATTGTTAGTGTATACCCCCTATCATCCTATGGCCGAAATACTCAGCTTGGACCACGCCAGCCGCCGATTGAAACTTTAATACACAATTATGGCATATTCATTGCATTAACTTAATACATCTCATCAGTCATAACTCAAAAGGATGTTTAAGCGATGAATACGGCTCTTATCATTGCTACACATGGTGATGCAGCGGCACCCCTATTAGATACGGCGCAATTAATTGTTGGACGGCAAACCAACGTTTGCGCAGTGGCTTTCTTACCCGGAGAAAATGTCGACAGTCTGATCACAAAATTTAAGGAGCAACTGCCCGATTTGATTTTGGACGATGGCGTGCTGTTTTTAGTGGATATATATGCCGGCAGTCCATTTAACGCAGCCAGTTTATTGGCGATAAATAAACCAAATTGGGATGTGGTGACCGGCGTGAATATCCCAATGTTGGTCAATCTGTTCATGGAGCGGGATGAGATCACCGATTATGACCAATTAATTGTGACGACAATTTCCATGGCAAAGCAGGGTGTAAAGTCATTGAAATTAAGCTTAAAAAATAATAATAATCCAGAAGAGGAGCTTTAAATGAACGTCTTATTAGCCAGAATCGATGACCGATTTATCCACGGGCAGGTAGTGACCCGCTGGGTTAAGGAATATCCGGCGGAGCGCCTGATTGTAGTATCCGATGCGGTCGCAAGCGATGAATTACGAAAATCGCTGCTTATTTCCGTCGCACCCGCCAATATGACCGCCAGCGTCGTGTCGGTGGAAAAGATGATTAAAGCCTTTCACAGTCCACGCTATGAAGGCATCACCGCATTTTTGTTATTTGAAAACCCTCGCGACGTGCTGAGACTGATTGAAGGTGGCGTCAAAATTGTCAGTGTCAATGTCGGCGGTATGCGTTTTGAAAACGATCGCCAGCAAATAACCAAATCGGTGAGCGTTAACCAAGACGATATTGCGGCTTTTAAGACTCTACAGTCGCTGGGCGTAAAACAGGAATTACGGCAATTACCCTCCGATACTCCCGTCGATTTCATGACAAAACTAAAATAATCGAGATCATTATGACTACCTTACAGATAGTATTATTGTTAATCGTCGCGGCAATTACCGGCATGGGCAGCGTGCTCGACGAAGGACAGACCCATCGACCGCTGGTTGCCTGCACGTTGGTCGGCTGGATTCTAGGTGATATCACTACCGGGGTGATTCTGGGCGGCACGCTGGAAATGATGGCTCTCGGCTGGATGAACGTGGGGCTGGCGATGGCGCCAGATACGGCGATTGCCTCGGTGATCTCGACCATTCTGGTGATTAATACCCACCAAAGCGTGGGTGAAGGTATCGCGATTGCGGTCGCCCTGGCCGCCGCCGGCCAGGCGCTGACGATATTTGTCCGTACCTTGACAGTTTTCCTGATCCACCGGGCCGATACCTATGCCGATAAAGGAAATATTCGTGGTATAGAAATCATGCACATTACGGCCCTTTGTTTTCAGGCGCTACGCGTTATGATCCCTACGTGTTTGGTGATTATGCTGAGCGTCGATTCGGTGGAGACCATACTCAACAGTATTCCCCATGTCGTCACCCACGGATTGCAAATTGGCGGCGGTATTATTGTCGTCGTCGGTTACGCCATGGTGATCAATATGATGAGCGTAAAGTCTTTGATGCCGTTTTTCTTCGCTGGTTTTTTAATTGCCGCCTTTACCAATTTTAATTTAGTTGGCCTTGGTGGCCTCGGATTAGTGGGAGCGTTGCTTTATATGCAACTGAATCCGAAATATCAGGCCAAGTCTAATGCCGCCCCCTTATCCGCCGCTCGTGGCAGCATCCCTTTCCATAACGACGAAGACGATCTCGACGCTTAACCAAGGATATTAATTATGACCAACACGACTGGACTGGTGGCAAAGAAGCTTACCAAAGGCGATATCTTTAATATGTTTATACGTTCGAATTTCCTATTAGGGTCATTCAACTTTGAACGTGTGCAGGCGCTGGGTTACTGCTTCATAATGCTGCCCGCGATCAAACGGCTTTATGCCCCCGGCCCGGAAAGAAATGAGGCGCTCAAACGTCATTTAGAATGGTTTAACACCCAACCCTTCTGTTCGGCGCCCATTCTGGGGGTGACCGGCGCGATGGAAGAGGAAAAGGCCAATGGTGCCAATATTGAAGGCAACAGTATAAGTGGTGTAAAAGTCGGTTTAATGGGACCGTTTGCCGGCGTCGGCGACCCGATTTTTTGGGGAACAATCCGACCGGTACTGGCCGCGCTGGGCGCGTCGCTGGCGCTGAATGGTAGTGTGTTAGGGCCGCTGTTTTTCTTTCTGGCCTTTAATGCCATCCGCCTGCCGGTCAAATATTTCGGGCTGAAATACGGTTATGTCAAAGGGAGGGAAATACTGGCAGACTTAGGCGGCAACCGCATTCAGAAATTGACCGAGTCGGCATCCATTCTAGGCTTATTCATTATGGGTGCACTGGTTTGTAAATGGACCAATATCAATATTCCCATCGTGATTTCGCGCATTACCGGGAGCGATGGACAGGTCGTTACCACCACCGTACAAGGTATTTTAAATCAATTACTACCGGGCATGCTGCCGCTATTACTAACCTTATTGGTATGCCGGCTGCTGCGTAAAAAAATCAATCCGCTACTGATGATAATTGTCATTTTTATCATCGGTATTTTTGGTGCCTGGGCCGGCTTTCTGGCCTGAGGCTCAGTAGGGGGGAAGCGCCCCAACGGGGCTTTTCCCTTCTTCCGGCACCGCCTTCATTTGATTTTTATTCTAACCTATTAATAATAAACATTTTATATAGAATAAACTCGACGTTCATGTTCTATTAGCCATTTTTTGCGCCACAGGCCGCCGCCATAGCCGGTTAAGGTTCCGTCCGCACCGATAACCCGATGGCAGGGGATCAGAATGGCGATTTGGTTGGCGCCATTCGCCCTGGCCACGGCGCGCGTGGCTTTGCCATTACCTATCTGTTTGGCTATATCGGAATAACTGCACAGTTGTCCTGCCGGAATGGTTTTTAACGCATCCCAAACGCTATTGGTAAAGTACGAGCCGAAGGTCGCCAGCGGCGTGGTAAAGTTGACCCGTTCCCCGGCAAAATAACGATTAAGTTCATCATCTACCCGGTCAATTGGCGCTTCCCGTCCCATCACTATGGCGGAACATGAAGCCTTTTTTAGGTGCTCGATTTCAGTAGATAACGCTTTACGATCGAGGAATTCCAGCAAATGGAGTTTATCCCGATCGGCGATGGCGATCATGGTGCCGATCGGGGTTTCAATCCAGTCCGCCTTGAGATAGGCGCCATGATTAATCTTTTGCGGCGCCACGCCGAGCAGTTTGATAATAGCGTTCCTGAATCCGCTGCCGGAGGCATAATAGGCATTAACCTGGGCATCAATGACCGCCGCGCCGTCGGCTAACGCTTCGATGCCGCGACCAATCCTGCGTAAGCGGGCAATTTCCAAAAACGTGATGCCGAACCGTCGGCGAAAAGCACGCCTTATCGTGGAGGGATCGTACCCTAAGTCGACGATTTGCTGTTCCGACCATTTTTTTTCCGGCGCGAGCTCCAGCTCATCAAGCAGCCGATCTATCGCGGGTTCCCGCGTCAGCCCGGCGCGCATCGGACGGCAGCGTTTGCAGGGGCGAAATCCGGCTTCAAGGGCGGCGGCGATGGCCGAATAGAATAAAACATTCTCCCGTTTCGGTTTGCGCGCCGCACAGGTCAATTTGCAGAATACGCCGGTACTTTTAACGCCGACGTAGGCGAATCCCTCATAAGACGGATCCCGCTCCAATAATGCTTGATAGAGTATGTCATCAGCCGGCAGATCAAATAACATCGGATTCACCTTTTTCCGTAATAGCCGATACGATGTTAATACAACGGATTTTCGGCAGCGACATAAATCGGGCGTTGATTATTTTTTGTCTAAACACAGAGCAATAATCCAATTTAAGATATTTTATAGAATTAAATTTCATAAAATTTATTATTTTAATTATTTTATGCTTATAACTGCGTTTAAGAAGGCCACTGTCCCGCTTACTATAATAATATTATTACTTTATACTTATCTCAAATAATCGCACATGAGGTACGCATGAGCTCCGATAATATAAATGATCGCAATACCATAACCGACGAAACGTCATTAGCCGCCATCGGTCAAAAATTACAGGCGCTGGCGCAAACCGGACTGACCTACACCAAAGATCGTTATGATATTGAGCGTTACCAGGAATTACGTGATATTGCCGCGCAATTACTGGCTCGCCAATTCTCCATGAATAAAGCGACTCTGCTGGAGCAGAGTAAATTGCAGCTTGGCTACGCGACGCCGAAAGTCGATACCCGGGCGATTATCCTAAGGAAGGGCAAAATCCTGATGGTCAGAGAGGCTGATGATAAATTATGGAGCCTGCCGGGCGGCTGGGCCGACGTAGGCGATAGCCCGTCGGAGGGGGTAAGCCGCGAAGTTGTTGAGGAAACCGGTTTAATCGTCAGCGTGGAGAAATTATTAGGCGTTTGGGACAGAAATCAGCATGGACACCCGCCCTATCCCTGGCATGTCTATAAATTGATATTCCACTGCCGGGAACTCGGGGGAGAATTACGATTAAGCGAGGACTCGCTGGAGCTGGATTTTTTTGATCCGCAAAATTTGCCGCCGCTCTCGTTGACCCGCATCGTCCCTATTGAAATAGCCACTAGCCTCGATATTATTGATAATAATAAAAGTACCTGGTTTGATTAATCCGGCACCTGGCCAACACCATGTTGGTCAGCAGCCTGTCGGACCGAACCGGTGAAACGCGTTACACCGATCCCGTCACCGGCTCGGCGGACGGCTGCTTTATTCAGCCTAAAGCCCAGGTGACGTGGATGGGGATAAAATACGGTGTTTAGCCTTTATTTGCGATGCGCGCCGAAGCCGGATAGCGCTGGGGTGATATCCGGACGCAGCGTCAGCTCCGGAATAAGGTAATCGCCGGCATTTTGCGGGCGAAAAGCGATGGGCGCGGTATTGCCCAGGTTATCCAGGCGCTGGCCCAACGTATCGCATAGCGTCGTATAATGTTCCGCGTCGATTCGGCTGGTCCGATAAATCACCACCGGCGGCAGGACATCGAAGCCAGGGTAATAGAGGACGCCATGCTGGATCGGAAACAAGACGTCATCTATCGGGCCGTTGATACCGCGCGCGCTGTAGTGGGATTCCCAGCCGCCGGTGGTAACAATCAGCATCGCCCGCTTGCCGGCCATGGCGCCTTCGCCGTAACGATCGCCCCAGCGCGCGTCGGAATGCTCTCCCACGCCATAAGCGAAACCATAGGCATACACCCGCTCTACCCAGCCTTTCAGAATAGCAGGCATGGAGAACCACCAGAGGGGGAACTGCAGTATGACCATGTCCGCCCAACGCAGTTTATCCTGTTCACGGGCAATATCCGGGCGCTGTAAGCCCTGTTCGAACGCCCGTTTGGAGTCCAGGGCGGGATCGAAGCGCTGGTCCGCAGGCCGATCCAGCGTGCTGTCGTCGGCATCAAGAGTGGCCTTCCACCGCATGGCATACAAGTCGGATACCTGAGCGTTATGTCCCGCGTTTTCCAGGCGTTTGACCGCAAACTTCAATAGCGAACCGTTCAATGATTGTGGTTCGGGATGGGCATAAACAATAAGCACGTTCATCGCTGGCCTCCATAAGGGGAATGGGGGCAGGATATATCGGGTTACGGTATAGTAGAAATGATATTTTACTATTCCAGGTATAGCGATGAATAATTTCAAAGGGCTGGATCTCAATCTGTTGGTCACCATGGACGTGCTGTTGGCGGAACACAATGTCACCCGCGCGGCGCAGCGGCTTAATCTGTCGCAACCCTCGATAAGCGTCCAACTCGGCAAACTGAGAAAAGCCCTCGGGGATCCGCTGTTACTCCCAGGTCCCCGAGGGATGCGGCCCACCGCCCGGGCGGATGAGCTGCGCGAACCCTTGCGGCTGGCCCTGGAAGTCCTGGGGCATGCGATGTCGCCCGCCAGCCCGTTTAATCCGGCGCAGGCGCGCAATACCTGGCGCGTGGCCGCGTCGGACTACGGCGAATCGACCATTGTGCTGCCGGCGCTGAACGGTCTGCGCGCGGCGGCGCCCGGCACCCGGCTGGCAGTGCTTGAAATGGCCCCATCCTTGGTCGCCAGGCAGATGGAGCAGGGCGAAATTGATCTGGCTTTTCGTACCAGCGATTTCGTATCGTCCGGCCTGCGCCGCCGGATACTCTTTACTGAGCGGTATGTCCTGGTGGGCCGAGCAGGCCATCCACACTTGAAAAACCATCCGACGCTTGCCCAATTTTGTGAACTTGAACAGGTGATCGTATCGCCGGACGGCGGCGGATTTAACGGCGCAACCGATAAAGTGCTGGCCGACATGGGATTGTCCCGCCGGGTGGTACTTTCCGTACCGCACTTCCTCTATATGCGATCGGTTTTAATCAGCACCGATCTGGTGGGTTTGCTGCCCGCACGCCTGGTGCGCGATACCGTCGGGCTGCAAATGGTCGCGCCGCCGATTGATGTGCCGGGTTTCGAGATGGCGATGCTGTGGCACGAGCGCTCCCATCGCGACCCGGCGCACCAGTGGCTGCGTGCGCAAATCGCGGCCACGGTGTAATCGGTTAGCGGCGCGTTGGTCATCGTTTGCCGGAGCGTTACTCCGCCCGGCCCTGCCCTCGGTTGGCGCCGGTGACGGCGATACGCCGCTCGATAATCGACATGGCATAATCCGCCGGCAGGGTGAAACTATAGCGCCTCCGGGGTAAAAGCCGTGCCATTGCCAAAACACCAGTCCTCGGGGGATGTAAACTGGATCACCACCATGATATCGTCTGGCGATATACCCAATGCCGTGACCAGCCGGTTGGTGAGCACCCGGTAAAAATTCTGTTTTTGCCGGTGGTCGCGCGGCTTGCCGGCGGTGATATAAAACAACATATAGTCGGCGGAACGCCGGCCGGTAAGATAATGCGGATCGTAGATCAGGTGTGAAGGTGCCAGCGTCTCGATGATCTGGAACCTATCGGCCGGCGGCACCGCGAACTCATCCACCAGGGTGTGGTGCAAGATATCCGAAATACGGCCCAACTCATCATCCCGCCGGCCCTGTCTGAGAATAATTCGGGTGAAAGGCATTATCGTTCCTCCTCCGGCAGGCAGCCAAGGGCCGACACCGCCGCCGGCCAACCGGCGTAAAAAGCCAAATGGGTCATGAGCTCAATGATTTCTTCATGCCGTACGCCGTTGCGCAGGGCGAACGCCAGGTGCCAGGGGAGCTGCTGGGTGCGTTCCAGCGCCACCAGCGCCGCCAGGGTAACCAGACTACGATCGCGCGAACTTAGCTGCGGCCGTTGCCAGACATCCTCAAACAATACATCTTGGGTCAGTTGCGCCAGCTTGGGGGCAATGGCGGCTAGGGTTTCACGCTCTAACGGCTGGGACATTGGGATGACTCCTTTGCGGATGGGGACTGTGCTGATTATTAAACGATGCTATGATTATGAAAATCGAAATATTTGGCATTATTCATCCATAAAAACGGGATCGTTATGCAGAATCGAGCCATTGCCCTGGACACCGAGGCATTACGTAGCTTTGTCGTGGGGGTAGAGCTGGGTAATTTCGCGCAGGCCGCGCTGCGCCTGAACCGTTCCGCCTCGGCGGTGAGCGCCCAATTAAAAAAACTGGAGCACCAGTGCGGTACCGCACTGGTACGAAAAAACGGCCGGCATCTCGCGCTAACCGACACTGGCGAAATCTTATTGAGCTACGCTCGTCGGCTGCTGGCGGTTAACGATGAGGCCGTGCTGGCGATGCGTGGCAACGTATTGGCCGGAGAAGTGCGTTTCGGCATGCAGGAGGATTTTGGCGAAACGCTGCTGCCGGGCATTCTCGGTCAGTTTTCCCGCGAACACCCCAAGCTGCTGATCACCGCCCGCATTGATCGCAACCAGCCATTGCTTGCGGCTATCGAGCGCGGACAGCTGGATTTGGCCCTGAGCTGGCTGGATAACCAGGCCATGCCTGAGGTTCGCCCCTTGGCCCAGCTACCGCTGCAGTGGGTATCACACCCACAATTGGCTATTGCCACTTATCTGGAACAAGGCCTTCCCCTACCGCTGGTGATGTTCGACGCCCCTTGTCTGATGCGCACCCAGGCGATCGCCACCCTTGACGCCGCGGGAATTCCTTGGCGTATTGCCTTTGTCAGCCACAGCCTGAGCGGAATCTGGGCGGCGGTGAGCGCCGGACTGGGTGTCACGGTGCGTTCAAAGATGGGCCGGCCGGCGGAGCTTATCGCCAATGGGCATCCCGCCCTACCCGCCCTGCCTTCCCTGGGTATCGCCTTGCTGCACGGCTCGGGCAAACTCTCCCCGGCCACGGCGCACCTGCAGCGGCTAATAGATAGGGCAGTGCGCGGACTGGCCTGAAAAGGATAAGCGGCATGAGACCGTTACGCGCTCAGTCCGTGTGCTGCCAGCTTTTATACACCACCTCGATACTGTATCCGTCGGGATCCAGAAAATTGGCGGCATAATACCGTGGATCATAATGCAGGCGGGCACCGGGCGGACCATTATCCGTGGCGCCATGTTGCATGGCCGCGGCGTAGCTGGCGTCCACCTGCTGTTCACTCTTCGCTACAAAACCGACGTGCACCGCCCCCGCATCCCCAGTGCCTAGACGTAACCAGAAAAACACCCGGCCGTTACAGCCGAAACCTTTTAAATCAGGATGGTTTGCCGGCCCCTGTTTGCCGTCATAATCCAGCACATGATGAATCCCCAGCGGGGCCAGCGCATGTTCATAAAAGGCCACCGACATGGCGGTATCCTTAACCGACAGGAACAGATGATCGAGCATATAAGCGCCTCAACGAAGTTGTGTGGACAGGAATGAGAGGCGGCGTTAAGGCAAACAGGCTGGTTAAAGCCGCCCGCGCCGGTCGTCGTACTGCGGATAGAATGCCGCCCGGTTCATTCCGGCGTCAATGCTGCCATAAACCGGGCGGCTAAAGAGCGATGGGATTAAAAAGTGACGGTGGTTTTCAGCGCGCCGACCCAGGCATCCGGTGTTTCGCTCAGCCCGGCGGGATTTTTCCAGAACTGCACTTCCGGCTGTATTGCCAGCCACGGGGTAACCTGTACCCGATAATACATGGCCAGGTCCACACTGTGCCCGGGCACGGGTTTCCACAAGGGATCGTTAATGCCGCTGGCATCGTTAAGCTCATTATAATAATTTTGGTTACGCTGATAATGACTGCTAGCCTGAATATAGGTGATGCCAAGCGCCATCATATCGTCGGGGCGGGCGTCAAACAAACCGCGATAACGCAGCGCGGCTGAATTCACATACTTAAACGCCATGGTCCGCTCGTCGGCCCAGCCAAAGCTATTGGATAGACTCAGTCCTCGGTTAGCATCGTCCTGATGCCGGGTGATTTGCTGATTGAAAGACGTGTACATATACCAAGTGTGATCGTGATATTGACGTTCGGCGGAACCACCTTGATAAAGGTCGGCCCGTTCGCCGTTGGTGAAGAGGGCGCCAATATTATAAGCACCCGGCAAACCGCCCATATCATGGGTCCGCCACAGTACTTCCATCGGCAGAAGGAAACCTTTACTCCCTTGGGTTGACCAGCTCCATGCGTGGCTGCGCTGATTTGCGGTGGGATTATACTCCAGCACGCCGGTTTTCAATGTCACCTCGGGGGTCAACTTATACTGAAACGCGGTTCCCCAAGTGTGAACGTTCCAGTTATACCACAGCCCGGATTTGGCCGACTTTCCGCCGCACAGACTGATAAGCTGAAAATCACAGGGAACGATTTGGTCGAAATCCTGATTCTTATTCATCATGCCGACCCGCCAGTTGAGCCTGCGGTCCATAAAACTGCGGCTAAAGGTCAGCCACCCCAGGCGGGTGATGGACTGGCCGCCGTTGGCGGCTTCCTGGGCCTGATCGTTCCTGGGCACCGACGGGTTAATCAGCCGCTCGGATGTCAAATCATCATCATGATTACGGTTAACAATGTTACCGTCGATTTTTGCATCCGGGATACCGGTATATCGCTCCAGATCCTGCGAAAACGTCAACGCTGTGTCATCAACGAATGCATATTTATGATTATCATTATATCCGCCGGAGACGTTATAAGCGCTTTCCGTCAAATAAGCCAAGCGAAAAGTGAAACCGTGATCCGCCAAATCGGTTCTTATCCCCCACATATCACCAAGCAAACCTTGTTTTACCGGTTTGTCATAGCCGAGAACAATATTACTCCACGCACCGGCCTGATTATTAGCTGCATCAGCATATGCGGTTGAGGTAAAGCAACAGAGTACAGCCAGAGATAACGCTGTGGTAGCCTTGATGCTATCTTTCATAATTGAATGCCCTGATATTGACACAATAGATGTGTGCTTTTTTATTTTTCGAAGATATTTTCGGCTAAACTTGATTAAATTCCCTCCATCCCGTCAGCTGCGCGCTGACAGGCTAGCCATAAAAAATATCAATTTAACGTCTCTTCTTTTTAGATATAACTCACTACACTCTCTTAGCTTCAAAACGGCGACTATCCGCCGGTACTTTATTTATTTCTTTGCTGTCCAGCATCTCTTTTTCCATCATGTCATTAAAACCGAACAGATAGGTTGAGATGGCGGTAAATATAAAGGCAAACGTGATGGCGCAAATAAATCCGGTAAATCCCGGGCCAAAGAATATTGGCAACGTGGCCAGGCCAGGGATACCGGGAGCCATGGCGGTAGCGCCGACAAAACCACTGATGGCTCCGCCAACACCGCCGCCGAGGGTGGCCCAGATAAAGGGTTTTTTATAGCGTAAACTGATACCGTAGATAATGGGTTCCACGATGCCGAACAGGCCGGTGATCGTGGCGGGACCGGCGATTTGTTTGATTTTTGGATTGTGCGTTTTCAGGAAGACGCCGAACGCGGCGCCGGCCTGAGCAAAGTTTGATGGTGCGAACAACGGCTTTAGGGTATCACTGCCATGTATGGAAATATTATTATACATAATGGGAACAAATGCCCAATGCAGGCCAAAAATCACCAGTATTTGCCACCCCATACCGGCGACAACACCGGCGAGAATCGGGCTTAGATGGTAAATAAAGGCATAACCATTGGCCAGTGCGAGACTGAGGTAGGTTCCCAGGGGGCCTATGGCAATCAGGGTCAGTGGAACAATCACCATCAGGCAAATCAGCGGGGTAATAAAGTTACGGATGCTGTCATGCAGATGGCGATTCAAAAATTTCTCCAATAAGGAAAGCAGCCATATTGAGATGATGACCGGTAATACCGAGGAGGTATAGCGCATCAAAATGACCGGAATATCAAAGAAATCCAATGCGGTCTTATTATTAAATAACGTAATTAATGTTGGATACACCAGCGCACCGGCGATAGATAGGGCCACAAAGGCATTGGCGCCGAATTTTTTCGCCGACGTGATGGCGATAGCGATCGGCAGAAAATAAAATATACTGTCTGCCGCCGCAAACCAAATAACATATACACCACTTTGGGTCGACATCCAGCCCAGCGCGGTCAGCATCATCAGTAAACCTTTTAATATGCCGGCAGCGGCTAATGCGCCAAGAAAGGGTGTGAAGATACCTGAAATAATATCCACGGCGCGGGCGAAGATGCTTTCATTATTGTCAGCACCTTGGTTTTCAGCGGCAACCGGTTGTCCATCCCCCAGTTGAGTGATGGCCTGAATGGTGTTAAATACTTCACTGACCCGGTTGCCAATAATAACTTGATATTGGCCGCCGCTTTCCACTACCGTGATAACGCCATCAATATTTTTAGTGTGCTCTTTATTTGCTTTAGTATGATCTTTAAGTTTAAATCTCAGCCTGGTGGCGCAATGAACGAGACTCGTGATATTCGCCTCTCCACCAACCGCGGCCAGAATTTCTCTGGAGGTGTTTTCGGGATTCATCATTCTATCCTTTCAGTCTTCTGGAAACTTATACAATTAAAAAAAGTAAACTTAATCATTATCTGGGATATTGCTGAGTTCCGTTCTCGCCACGGGCGCGAAGCCTTGGCTAGCGCGCCACTGGTTTTCCCACGCTTATCTGGAGCGTCCCACCATTCTCTTGATGGTATGGCGTTTACCTTTTATGGAAAGCGCTAGCTGATACACATTTTCCGGCATTGGCGTGCCGGCATACCCACCGTCGCCGATGGCATGGATGTCCGCGCCGGTTTGTTTCATCATCAGGGCTATCAGGCGAATAGTGTCCACATCCGCGCCTTCGACCGAGCTATTGAGGAATGAGAGCGCCAGGGTGCCCGGCTTATAGCCATGCGTGAACTCAACGCACTGGCGCACATGTTCAATGGTGATGCCGTGACGTGAACCGGGCGCGGGCAACGTAATAACGTCCGCGCCGGCGTAAATCAGATCTTTAATAATGTCGTTGGCCGGGCGTTTGCTGAGCGGGTCGCCGAGCACTTTTTCAATTGACCCGTCTTCCCATTTCCCGGCGCAGATGAGGATATCATCGCCCAGCACGTCCTTGGTCAACCGGGTAGCGGCGATAATCTGTTCGAAGGTGGTGCCAGACGACGGGTTACCGCCCAATACCACAAAATCCGCCCCAAGCGCTTTTATGCGCAGCAAATTTTCACGCGAAATAACGCGACCCGCTTTAGCTTCAACGTAACGTTCTCCAGCCACCTGTGCGTTGGCATCGGGGCATTCGAGATAAATACCCAACGGAACGCCGGCCCACTGTTTTATTTGGCTGACGCTGTAAGGCTTGTCGGCCATATTGCCGCTTTTCATCTCATGCAGGCCGATATTTTTTGACTCATTAATCAAGTCAAAACCATTGAGCATCACCATGTCGGCGCCGAAGGCGGCCTGGATTTCGGTATTGGTTACGCCATCCACCAGACCGGTATTGAGCATGACATGATGCTGCCCCATAATCACTCGGCCTTCCGAGGCCAGAATGGCCTCTTTCAGCCCCATGGCCGTCATCGACAGGATGTCGCTTTTGGTACTGGAGATTAATCGCATCACCATTATTCGTTCTCCTCGCAGGTGCGCCAATTACCATGACGCAGTCTGTCTCACCTGATTGTTTTAATTGGCCAGCGCACGTAACCTGGCTATCGACTGGCTATAATGGGCTTTGTCATTAAACAGTCCCGCAGTGCCCAAGATAAAATAGCTAACCTGTTTGGCTAGCTTCTCCACGATATCCGGGCTTATCGCTCCATCCACGGCGATCTCCGTGGTCAGGCCACGTGCCTTGATCATGGCGGCCAGGCGCTGGATTTTATCAATGGCACCCGGAATAAACGCCTGCCCCGCAAACCCGGGATCCACCGACATCATCATCACCACATCGATATCCGCCAGGACATCCTCCAACACGCTTAGCGGCGTGCCGGGATTCAGCGCAACGCCAACCCGACTGCCCGACGCGCGGATCCGCATCAGCGTCCGGTGTAAATGAACCGGCGCTTCGGCGTGGACATAAATAATCGAACACCCCAGCGTGGCGAACTGTTCAATGTAATTATCCGGCGCGCTGACCATCAAATGCACATCATAGGGAATGCTGGCCAGCTTACCGATCGCCTTGATGTCCTCGGTTCCCAGCGCAAAGTTCGGCACAAAGCTACCATCCATAACATCAATGTGAAACATGTCGGCGCCCGCCTGTTCCAAATTTTTTATCTCTTGCGCCAAGCGTGAAAAATCGACACACATCATCGAGGGACAAAATTTAGCCAATTTGTTCACCTTTTTCTATTTTACTAATTAAATCAACGCGATTTTGGTGACGGCCTCCCTCAAATTCCGCATTCAGCCAAGCATCGATAATCATCTTGGCCAGCTCGCTGCCGATTACCCGGGAACCAAACGCCAGGATATTGGTATTGTTATGCTCCCGCGATAGTTTCGCCGAATAAGGTTCGCTACATACCACGGCGCGGATACCCTTGACTTTATTGGCGGCAATGGAAATACCGATGCCTGAACCGCAAATCAAAATACCTAAATCCGCCTCTTTAGAAACCACCGCATCGGCTACGCGCTTGCCATACAGCGGATAGTCGGTTCGCTCTGAGGAATCGGTGCCTTTATCAATGACGTCTATCGATTTTGACGTTAAGAATCGAATCACTTCCGGTTTCAAAATCAGGCCAACATGGTCACATCCCACTGCAATCTTCATTTCACCACCTCAAATTAAACAATATGAATTTGGTCATCAGGCCAGGGCCCCAGTAAACTTCACAAATAAGTTACTTCATGTGAATTATCAGTATTGTGAAGTTGATCATATTATGATGAAATAATTAAAGTATAATAATTTCAGTCGGTTAAATAATTCGATGAGATCTCCGCGAAGGGTATTCACCCTCTAGGTTCATGGTGTATCGTTATGATGGGCGAAGAGTAACCAGGATCGATCGGCCTGAATTCGACGGAATCGTCGGCGGGACGATGCAGCAAAAATGCCCCATCCTACTGATTAAATGAGAAAAATAATGACTGATGCAACCAGCAATATTCTCGCCATCGGCGCACGCATTCGTATGGCGTTGTCCCGGCTCAATGTGACCGAAAAGGCCATTGCCGAATGGTTATTAACCAAAGGCAACATCAAAGAAGATACCAGCATCAAAGAAGTCGCAACCGCTATGAACGTGTCGGAACCCTTGATCGTCAAGGTTGCCAAAAAGCTTGAATATCATGGATTCAGAGAACTTCGCACCGCCCTGGTCGCCTATTTTTCGAGCCTACCCTTTGACCAAGAACTCGAAATATCCCAGATTGATACGCTGGAGATCGTCCTGGACAAGGTTTTCAATACGTCAATTCAGTCCTTAAAGGAAGCGAAGTCTGTTGCCAGTCCTTTGGTTATTTCGCAGGCAGCGACGTTAATTGCCAAAGCCAAACGTGTCATCCTGTTGGGGGTTGGGGGCTCGGCATCGGTTTGCCAGGATTTTGGCCACAAGCTATTGCGTATCGGTATATTCAGTCACTGTTATAGCGATTTTCATCTGATGTTGATGGTGTGCTGCCAATTAGAAGAAGACGATGTGGTTATCGTTATCTCTCAGTCCGGCGACACGGTTGAATTAATAAAAGCCGTTGAAATGGCCAAGAAAAACAAAGCAAAAATCATCTGTATCACTAATGATGACGCATCGCCATTGTCGCAAGCCGCAAACCTCTCCATCTTTAGCCCAGCCTATGATGGGCCGCTGCTCGGACAGAATGCGGTTGCAAGAATCGTGCAGTTAAATCTGCTGGATACCTTGTTTATCGCCCTGATTATTCAGGATTATCAGGGCACCAAGAACAAACTCGACAAAAGCATCAACGTGGTACGGCCATTACATGGCAAGAACGGGTGAGCTGGCCCCATGGACTTCACAAAATTATTATTATTTGTTAATAAAAGAAATTATATCCTGCCCGTTACCGCCTGGCCTGATGTAGGCTACGGCGCCATTGTCTTGTCTCAAAACGTCGTTTTTGCCGTCAACATCCGCGTATAGGCAACAAAAAAAACCGATAAGATTAATAATTGCTTAACAAAGCAGGTTTAATCAGTTAGTCCCCTCCGCGGTCGCCGGTAAGATACCCCGAGCGCCGGTGAATCAACGCGATAAGCCTTATTAGCCGGATATCAACGATGAATGGACAGCGATTTCATCACGACTATTCATACCACGAGTGGGAGATAGAACATGACGGCTCCGGAAACACAGGCGGCGCGACGTCGCCAAGCGGTTCAGGACACCTTAAGCCAAATCAGGCGAATTTTGGGACAAACCGCCCCTTCGCGCGCCCAATTGCAGCAGGTAACCGACACGCTAGAGCAATTGGCCCAGCAGGAAGAGCTGTTTAGCCTGCGGGAATTTCCACTGCCGGCTGAAGGCGCGGAAACCTCATCGCGCTACCGGCTTAATAGCAATGACGGCGATGATGACATCGCGCTATATTTGAATATTTTGCCGCCCGCCAAGAGCACGTTGCCCCATAATCATACGACCTGGGCGGCCATCGTGGCGGTGGAAGGACAAGAACTGAACCGGGTCTATGAACGGCAAGACGAGGCCGGCCGGGCGGATCGCGCCACGCTGCGGTTATTACGGGAAGTGGTGGTCGAGCCGGGGACATCTATTGCTTTTTTGGCGGACGACGTCCATAGCATCCATGTGACGGGAAACCGCCCCACCCGGCACCTGCATTTGTATGGACGTCCATTGGAAACCTTAGTCAAACGCGTGGCCATTGATCCGGAAACCGGGGAAATCACCAATTACAACGCCACCCAAATGGTGCCGGGAGAAAATCGCCCCTAAACGACGGCGGGGGCTGATTCCCCCGCCAGACGGCTATATTAGCGAAAATGTCAGTTCGGCGCCCGGACGCCCAAGCTGTTCCACCAAGCCGATTTCCCAGGCGAGATACTCTCGAAACAGGCGATTGCGCCGCTGCTGGTCAACCACGTTATAACCGCCATAGCGCGAATCCTCTTCTCCTGTGAGGACCCCTTGCGCGCCCTGTTCCACCGGCAGCCCCGCATCAAACCACGCTTGGTTACCGCCCAGCACGGCCGAGGCCGGCAGCTTGCGCCGGAGCAGTTCGCCGGCGACCAGTCGGGCCAAAATACCGTCTTTTGAGGTGATTATCACCTGCTGGTGGGGGGGAAACTGTGGCAACAATTCTTCCAGGCGGTGCGGCGCAATAAATTTTGCCGAAGGGATATGCTGCCGGGTATACGCCAGGCTACTGTCCACATCAATGACCACTGCCGTTTGCAGCCTTAGCAAAGCCGCGGTGCGCCGCGCCGTGATCCAAGGGGCCTCGGGGACTCGCGGATCGCGCCGCACCCGAACCGGCTCGCTTCCCGTTTCCAGCACGCTTTCCGAAGGCGGCGTATAAAGATAGACCTCATAGCCCCCCAGTTGTACCAGCCACGCCGCGGTACTCTGGGCCCGAACGCCGTCCCAGTCGGCGAGCACAATCCGGGCCCCCCGGGTGCCGATAAACCCATCGGTAGCCTGCACCAATTGCCCCCCCGGCGCCCAGCGAAAGCCGGGCACGTGCCCGGCCACATACTCTTCACGGGTGCGGACATCAAACTGATAAAGCGTGCGCTCGCCATCGGCGGCAAATTCGGCTAACTGCGCCGGGTTGATTGCCGCCACCCCCGCACGTTGCGCCAACCGTTGAGCGCCTTGCCGTGCCGCCAGCAGATTATCGGCGCCAGGCTCAGGCAAATCCGTTCGCTGCCCGGACTCGAGAGTAAAACCGGCCAGCAGCCAATCCATAGTGCCATTTTTCAGCGCCACCACCGGATTGGCAACGCCGGCATTGATCAGCGTTTGGGCACCGATAATACTGCGGGTACGCCCGGCGCAGTTAACCACCACCAGCGTGTCGGGATCCGGCGCCAGCTCGCGGATGCGATAAGCCAGTTCACCGTTGGGTACGCTATAGGCGCCAGGCAGGCTAAAGCGATTGAATTCTTCCGGCGTACGCCCGTCGACCACCACCAACGGGTCCCCCCGCTCCTGCCGCCTGCGCAGCTCGTACACATCGATATTGGGCGTATGCGCCGTGACCTCGACCACTTCGCCCAACGCCTTGCCCGGCACATTTTCATCAATAAAAACCTCATATCCCTCCGCTTGCCAGGCCGCATTCCCCCCCTCCAGAACGGCGATCTCGGTATAACCGAGGTGATAGAGCTTCTCCGCCGCCTCGGCGAGCAACGCGCCATCCGCATCGGTTAATATGATACGGGTCGTTAAACGGGGTACCAGCCGTTCCACCACTAATGCCAAACGCCAAAGCGGCGCGGGGACCGCCAATAATAAATGGCCCAACACAAACAATCCCTGTTCTCGTATATCCAATAAGGCGATTTCTTCCGTTTGCGCTAATTCATCCAGCAAACGCCTCGGCGTCAAGCGATCCAGGCTCGCCGGGCCACGCGGCGCGGTTGCCAAACGCGTTGCGTTTTCTATCAGCAGATGATGATCGGGAACATCGGATCCCTCTTGACCATAATAGGCAAACTCTACGATATGCCCTGGGCCGATGATAAACGTGGCGGGTAATTGCAGTTCGTTCCCTTCATATTCACCATGGGTAAAACCCTGCGTTTTTGCTTGTTGTACTTTTGCCTTATGCCGCTCGCTGCTGATGTGATTAACGTCGCGTGAACCTATGCCGTAGGTTTGATACAGTTTTTGATCGGGGTCCAGAATCAATTCAAAAGGAATATCCTCTCGCTTAAGCTGTTCGGCAATCACACTTTTTCGGCTTTGCAACACGACATACACTTTGACGCCGGCAGCGTTAAATTTCGGGTAATCCTGAATTAAATTATGGATTTCCAGCTGGCACGTGGTGCAACCATAATAACGTAAAAAAAATAACGCTACGCGCTCACCTGCCGTATCCGCCAAGAAGCGTTTGCCTTCCTCCCAAGGGGTGGAAAATAAAAAATCTTCTATCTTATCGCCAACATGTAATACGGCCACAGTATTTCCTTCTCATTATTACTTGATAAGCCAGGCAAAAACCCCATTTGATCGATGCCGAATTGCCGGAGGGCGGTAAAGATGCGGTTCTCAAGCTTATTCGGCCAAGCGATTCGAAAGAACGCGCGTAAACGACACATCATTTATGTGAAGAATAATGGGGTTATTTTATGGCGATACAAAGTCCGACTGTTCCATGGTCATATCCTCGAGTCAAACAACAATTATAAATATTCAAAGAGCAATTTTATCGATAGGCGCCTTTATGCGGATAATGCATATATTCATCACAATATCGCATCAACACGTAACGGCGTGTCCATGCGGGTACTGCTCAAAAATATCATAACGGTATGCAAATAAAGTGGTTGGTATCACGCCAGCAAACCCATATTATTTTTGTGGATTATCCCTTAAAGGGAATCGGGTGTTGTATACAAACCAGGAAACGGCCATGGCGAATAAATTTACCTGTACGGAATGTAACTTCCTCAACTGTCAAACGCGGGATAAAGAGTTCCCCAGGAAGTGCTTAACCACGGATGAGGGCAACCAGCCGGTACTGGCGGATAGTCTGGACGCTTATGGCAATGATCCCCAGGTTGCGCAAATCATGTTGGCATCCGCCCAGGTGGAAGGTCAATATTATGGCCAACTCACTCGGGTCGAGGAAATTATTGTTTTTGCCAAAAAAATCGGCGCCAAAAAAATTGGCTTGGCGTCTTGCGCCGGATTAATAAGGGAAAATAGAATTTTCGCCGATATATTGCGTGCCAACGGCTTAAGCGTCTATGGGGTATTGTGTAAAGTAGGTGGCCAGGATAAATGCAGCGTGGGTATTGCCGATCGGGATAAAATCAAACCCGGCCAATATGAAGCCATGTGCAATCCCATCATGCAGGCAAAACTCTGCAATCAGGAAAACACCGATCTTAACGTCATCAGCGGATTATGCGTAGGCCATGACTCTTTATTTATGAAAAACTCCGACGCCCCGGTGACCTATCTTATCGTCAAGGATCGGGTATTGGCACACAATCCCATTGGGGCCTTGAATACGGGTCACTCCTATTACAAGCGGCTGATGGATGGCGTTAAACTCAACGAGGCAGATAGCGCGCTAAGCCATAATGAACGCTAAATAAGACCTAAGCTATCGGCGGAGTGGAATGCCAATTTTGCGATAAAGTATTTAATCTTATTTACATAGTTTAAATCGTACTTTGACTGGCCGGCGCAATAGCTTGAACATCCATAAAAGATTGAGAATCCACCAGAGAATTTATGAAATATACCTTACACAGCCGCGTGGGCGTTCGCGCAAAGTTAATTGTTGCCATGATGTTGCTAGCGCTATTCCCTATTACCGGCAAAGCTGACGCTACGCTTGATAAAATAAAATCGCGCCACAAGGTGGCCATTGGCGTTCTGGTTAATGGCGGTGACTTTGGCTCAATCGATCCGCAAACCCAACAGCTTATCGGTTGGAACCCGGAGCTGGCACGCAAGTTGGCCAGCGACCTCGGGGTGGACGTGGAACTGGTGCCGGTGCAAACGGCCACGCGCACACAGTTCCTGATTGCCGGGAAAGTGGATCTGCTCATCGCCTCAATGGAACTGAATCCGGAGCGGGCGGAAAGTCTAGGCTATGCGCCGACGCCGTTCTATCGGGTAGGCGGCACCGCCCTGACGCAGCGTAATAGCGGCATCACCCGGTGGGGGGATTTACGCGGGAAAGTGGTCTGCGTCTCGCAGGGGAGTAGTTTCGCCAGGCCGCTGTCGACGGAATATGGCGCCATAATCAAAGGCTTCAAAAGCTCCGCCGACTCGTTGCTGGCCTTGAAAGGCGGCCAATGCGTGGCCGCGGTGCATGACTCTACGTTATTGCAGCCGCTGGTACGCAAAGGCGGAGAATGGGCCGGTTATTACGCGCCGATTCATGACGAAATCCTGCCCGCGGATTCCGTGGTGTGGACCCGCAAAGGGGAATCCGACACCATTGCCGCCGTCGATCGCGTTATCCAAAATTGGCACCGCAGCGGCTGGCTGATTGCCACGGAACAACGGCTGGGTATTACGCCGCCCCAACCGTTATTGCACGATTTGCATCAAAAATTACAGGGCACCTGATGGTGGCCAACATTAGGCTTTTTTGGCATGGGACATTATGAAACTACATCGATTGCTTACTCTTTTTTTGACGATGGCGATATTGCCGGCGTTTTCATCCGGCGTCAGAGCCGACGCGACGCTAGATAAGATTAAAGATCGGGGAAAATTAGTAATTGGCGTGGATGGCCCCAGTCCTCCCTTCGGTTTTCTTGATCCCAAAACCAACCAGACCGGGGGTTTTCAAACTGAACTGGGCCGGGATATTGCCAATCGCCTCGGCGTGAAGCTGGAAGTGGTACCGGTCACCGCCTCAACCCGTGTGCAGTTCCTGCAATCCGGCAAAGTCGACCTGTTGGTGGCCAATATTCAGTGGACGCAAGAACGCAGCGAGGCGCTGAGTTACGCGCCGACCCCTTACAACCTGGTAGGCGGCGCCGCGGTAGTGCGCAAAGACAGCGGCATCACCAAATGGGAGGACTTAAAAGGCAAAGTAGCCTGCGTATCCCAAGGCAGTAATTTTGCCAAACCATTGCAGGAATATGGCGCCATCGTTAAGGGCCTGCGCGGCATACCCGAATCGTTATTGGCGCTAAAAGGCGGAACCTGCGTCGCATCGGTACATGTTTCTCCCGCCATGCACCAACTGTTTGTCGGCGAGAGCGCGGCGCAATGGGCCGATTTTACCATCGCCACCAAAGACCAGTTGATCCCGTCGCCGACGGTCATATGGACCCGGCGTGGTGAAACCGATACCCGTAGCTTGGTTGACGGCGTGATCCGGGATTGGCATAAGAGCGGTTTACTGGTGGAGTTGGCCCGCAAATTTGGCGTGCCCGATGACTATTTTAGCGCCGCCCATGAAAAAGCGCTGCGCGGCGAGTTTGACGCCGCGCCTGTCGAACCAACGGGAACCGGACAATGAGCACCCGCAATCTTGATAATGAACTGCATTTCAGCGCCGAACGCCTACGCCGGCAAATCCAGCTGATCCTGCAAGGCTGGGGGATGTCCACGGAGCGCGCCCGCTTAACGGCCCGCTTAATGGTCGAAACCGATTTGCTGGGCGTTGAGTCGCACGGTATATCCATGTTGCCGCAGTATGAGTTGCTGCTGCAGCGGGGCGGCCTGAGCATCGACGCCGAGCCCAGGCTGGTGAAGGAAACCGGCGCAACGGCGCTCTGGGACGGCGGGGCGGGATTGGGGCATGCCGTTTCCCATGCCGCCATACATCAGGCCATCCAAACGGCGCGGCGCTTCGGCGTCGCCCTGGGCGGGGTATTCAACTCCCACCACTTTGGCGCGGCGGGAGTCTACGTGCGCGAAGCCACCCGGCAAGGCCTGATTGCTCTGGTAACCAGTTCCGCGCAAGGCATATTGGTCGTGCCCACGCGCGCGCGGGTCCCGGTATTAGGCACCAATCCCATTGCTTTTGGCGCCCCGGCGGGAGATGACCACGCGCCGGTCATTCTGGATATGGCGACGTCCACCACGGCGGCCAATAAAATCAAGCTGATGGCCATGCGTGATCAAACGCTGCCCGACGGCTGGGTGATTGACGGCCAAGGACATACGGTTACCCATGCCGGCGCGGCGCGGCGACTGTTAACCGAACGCACCGGCGGCGGGCTCACGCCTTTGGGCGGCAGTCCGGACCTGGCCAGTCATAAAGGCTATGGGCTGGCGTTAATGGCGCAAATTCTTTCCGCCAATCTCAACGGCGCCTCCTTTGCCGCGGGTCAAGCGGATCAGCGCAAAAATGGGCAACCCGACAACGTGGGCCATAGTTTCCTGGTGATCGACCCCGCTTTTTTTTCCGGCGGCGCGGCGTTTGCAACCGGAATGGCCAATATGGTGGACTTTCTGCACCATACGCCAGCATTGCAACCCGATGAGCCGGTACTGGTACCGGGGGATCCTGAGCTGGCGGCTTATGACCGCCGACAGCAACAAGGAGTACCGTTGCCGGATATTCTCAGAGCGCAGGTCGCGGAGATCGCCGGGCGGGCGGGCGTCGATTTTTTGCTTGATCGCGCCGACGCGCCGGGAGCAGGAACATGAGCGTCATCCACCCTTCGCGGCTGAGATGCGCATTGGCGGTATATCGCCTTGGCCCGCACCCACGGCGGCATGCGCCATGGTAATCCAATCGGCCATTAGCTGGCTGGTGGCCACGCTTCGGCCATTGGGCCTCAATTATTCCTTTGTACTCGATCCCGTCGATCGGCTGGCGTTTGCCGAGGGCACCTGGGTGTCGCTCAAGCTGTGTTTATTGACCATTCCCTTCAGTTTGCTGATCGGTGTGGTTATCGCGGCGGCCATGACCCGGAAATCCCGCTGGATCGTGGCTCCGGTGGGCGCGCTGATTGAATTAATCCGCAATACGCCGGCGTTGGTTCAACTCTACTGCGCATTCCTGGTATTGAATATGCTGATCAGCCAGAAACTGACGGGCGGCGCCAGCCCCATCACCCCGATAATGTGGGTGGTGCTGGTGGTCGGCATACATAAGGCGGTATTCCACGCCGAAGCGCTGCGGGCGGGGATTGGCGCGGTTCCGCACATTACCCTGGAAGCCTCGCGCTCAATGGGGTTTACCGGCCGCCAGACCTTCTGGTACATCCAACTGCCGCTGGCAATCCGCTTCGCGCTGCCTTCGCTGGTAAATAACCTGGTGGATCTGGTGAAAATGACCGCGATCGCCTCAGCCATCGCGGTGGGTGATGTGACCTACGAGTCCATCATGATCTGGTCGCAACGAGACAACGTATTGGAACTCCTGTTGCTGATACTGATCTATTTTGGCTTGCTCACCTGGGCGGTCAGCGCCGCGGGACGATGGCTGGAACGACGATTAAGGATGCCCGGTTATGGCCAGTGACCTTTCCATAAAGCTATCCGCCGCCAATGTGAATTCACAACGATTAGCGGGGGCATTTGTCACCGATCCATGGTTTATCTTCCTGCTCCTGCTGGTCGCGGCAAATCTCGTCTGGATGACCGCGGGCGCAGTGCCGGTTCCGCTCAGCCAATTATGGCATTGGTTACCGGCGCTGTTGCGAGGAATGTGGACCAATATTGAAATCAGCATCATGTCGATGCTGCTGGGCACCGCGATTGGCCTGGTGTTCGGCGCCTTGTCATTATCCCCCTCACGGCTGCTGCGCAGGTTGGTCCAGGGATATGTGCAGGTATTTCGCAATGCGCCCGTACTGGTACTGATCTATTTCACTACCTATGTTTTCCCTTTTGAATTCAATATTTTTCATTGGTATATACCTTTCCCCGACTGGTTTAAAGTCGTGATTGGTCTCGGCCTGTCCGCCAGTGCGATTATTGCGGAAATTTTTCGTGGCGCCATTCAATCCATTCCCAGCGCGCAATGGGAATCGGCACAGTCAATGGCCTTACGGCGCACCCAAATCTTTCGCTATGTCATATTGCCTCAATGCGTGCGGCGCATGCTGCCGCCCTGGATGAACCTTTACGCCGGTATCACCATGAGCACCTCCCTCGCTTCGCTGGTGGGCGTGCACGATATCGTCGATATGGCGACCATCGCCAGCAATACGGTGGCGCGAACCGACTTTACGGTACTGATTTATTTCACGTTGTTGTTGTTCTTTTTCTTCTACTGCTACCCTATTGCCCGCGCGACGCGGCTACTGGAAAAACGACATGAACGCTACTGAATCCTTTTCACCCACGGTACTGCGTAATCCTCAGCGGGCGCTGGTACAGCTCAATGACGTGCATCTTTCTTTTAAGGAAAACGAGGTCCTGAAAGGAATCGACGTTTCGGTACGCCAGGGACAATCGGTTTCGATCATTGGCCCTTCCGGTTCAGGTAAATCAACCATCCTGCGCACCATCACCGGCTTATTGCGCCCACAACAGGGCGAGATACAGGTTTGTGGATTTCCAGTACATACCTTGAAATCGGAAAAAGAGTTTGTTGAGTTACGTAAAAGGGTAGGTTTCGTTTTCCAGCAATACAATTTATTTCCCCATTTAAGCGTGCTGGAAAATTTGATGATATCTCCCGTTAAGGTGTTGGGTGTATCCCGTCAGGAAGCCAAAGAGCGTGCCTTTGAGCTACTCCGCAAAGTCCATATGGAACATAAGGAAACCGCCTACCCCGGTGAACTCTCCGGCGGCCAACAGCAGCGGGTAGCGATAGCCCGGGCCTTGGCCATGCGCCCTGAACTGATTTTATTCGATGAAGTCACCTCCGCCCTCGACCCTGAAATGGTCGGTGAAGTGTTGAATGTGATCCGCGATCTGGTGCGGGATGGCATTACATGTGTATTGGTCACGCATGAAATGCGTTTTGCCGAGGAGGTCAGCGACGTGCTGTATTTTACCGAAGCCGGGCGCATCGTTGAATCCGGCGATCCCGAACGTATTTTCAGGCAGCCGCGCAATGAGCGCACAAAGGTATTTCTACGCCGCGCGCTCGGCGAGGCGGTGCCGTCGGCGGCGCCTTCGCGGTCGGCACTGCACGGATAGCTTGATGCAAGCTTTTCGTAAGGAAAGGTAATAATTTATTATTTCTTGGTTTTACTCATGGCATACTGTGCGGCTTCAAGGGTCATCCGCCATTAGTGATGTCTACTACGCCCAAATGCACAATAAAATCTCCTATCAACATTATCTTATAGCCTGTGTGCTGTTTGTACTGCCGATCGTAATCGCCAATGTCTATTATATTGACGACCTTGGACGGGCCATTGACGGATATACCGGCTGGGGGCGCGACGGCAGACCGATGGCCGACGTGATTATGATAGCGCTCAATCTGGGGAAAACCCTGACCGATCTGGCACCGCTACCGCTGCTGATCTCCGCGGCGCTGCTAGCTTGGTGCTTTTACCGCTATCAACAAAAGTTTATTGGCGGCGCGGGTTTAGCGGCGTTTATCGTGCCGTTGTCCTTTTTAGGAAATCCGTTTTTTGTCGAGGTTTTATCCTACCGCTTCGACTCTTTGACTATCGTTAGTGGCGTAGCCTTTTGTTTCTTATCGGTCACGATCGGCGATTACAGGGTCGTTAAACGCAATTTACTGGCGACGGCCGCCATGGTTGCGGCTATTGCCAGTTATCAAGTCATGCTGAATTTATTGGTCATCCTGGTGCTCATCGAGTTGGTTCGCCAGGTTGCCGAGGGCGAAATGCCGCAAAATATCCTGCGCTCGGCAACCGAGCGGCTAGGTCAGCTATTACTGTCGCTGGGCAGCTATTTTTTTATCATCCTGCCGCTCAGCCTGCGCAAGCAGAACGTTGTCAACCATCCCGGAGTGGCGTCCGGCAACGTACTCGCCACGCTCCGGGATAATATGCAGCATTATAGCGACTTCATCCGCTCGGCCTTATTTGGCGACGCGACGCTGCCGATATTCTGCATACTCACCGGGGCGATGCTACTCGGCACGCTGTATTTGTCGTATGTTTATCTCAAAGCGCGTGGTCGAGGGCTCACCCAATGGCTCGTTGCCGGCTACTGCACGTGTTCCGCGCTAATTACCCCATTTTGTATCCTGGGCATGCTATTACTGCTCAACAACAGCATTGCCGGCTTTGCCAGGGTCTATATCGGCGTTAGCGGTTACCTGCTGTATTTTTCGACATTACTTTATTTTGTGGCGAAAAAAACCGGCATCCGGCTGTTGAATTTGATGATTGTGCTGCCACTGCTTTACACATTTCCCTTTATGTACGCGTATGGTAACGCATTAAGGCAGCAAAACATTCTCGATCATGATTTGGTCCAATCGATAAAACAGGATACGGCGGAGTATAGCGAGCGTGAATATTATATCGTCTTTAACGGCAATCGCCGCGAGTCCGCCGTGTTACATCATGCAGCTAAAAAATATCCATTAATCAATCCATTGGTGGTCAACTATTTCTCAAATTGGTATTTTCCTTTCCGTTATATGCAAATAAACGGGCTGGAACAACGCTATCCTCAGCCATCGCTTGGCATCGCAGATCGCCCGATCGAGCTGATCTGCGCCAGTCGATCGCTGAAGAAAACGCTCGACTATAATTTATATGTGAAACAAAACACCCTCACCGTGGATTTTGCTAAATATAGCTGTCCTTAACTGAGATAAGACACTTACGCCGATGGCGCATGGCCCAGCTACCGCTTGAACATAGCGCTGAATGCCGCCCGCACTCATAGCCAAGAGCCAACGCAATGGGAGATCACATCGGCGCCGCCCATCCGTCCCACATAGAGTGAAGGACGGTTAAAGCGAATTGATGTCGTCTTCATGGATTGCGCCGTGATCCAATCGGAACAGCCGATTGCATAGCCGCTTAACCAATCCTTGGTCATGGGACGCAAAAACAAAGATATCGCTGCTGGCTATCCAGTCATGCATGCGGATTTCGGCTTTTTTTTGAAAAGAGGCATCACCGGTGCCAAACATCTCGTCGATCAGCAGGATTTCAGGCCTGATGGAGGTGGCAACGGCAAACATCAACCGCATGGTCATGCCTGAAGAAAAGGTGCGTACCGGCAGGGCCAAAAAATTCCCCAATTCACTGAACGCCTCAATTGCCGGCAGATTAGACTTGGCCCGCGCTTTGGAAAGCCCCATCAGCAAAAGCATTCGCATGATATTTTCATATCCCGAAAGCTCGGGATCCATTCCGGCGCCCAGCTCGAAGACCGTCGCCACCGAACCGGTACGCCTAATCTGTCCCGCAGTAGTGCTATAAAGTGAACCCGCGCCCCATCACCTGTACTCTTAACGCCTGCCTATCGTAAAAGTACAGGCCGGTCACCGTGCAATTCGATGCCGGATTATTCGGTTTTTCTTCCAGGCTGACGGCCTTACCTTTTGAACAAAATGTCACAATGCCGTAGCGTTGCGGATCCTGCACATGGTAAGCAAAAACACAGGCCCCCTGGTCATATTGCATAGCGTTTTGCAGTAATTTCGGCAACTCATGACCGTGGAAAATATTATCACTCAGGATCAGGGCGCAGGGGGTGTTGGGTGGATTCACGCCATTATGCGTGAATCCGCGGGTGGTAAGAAGCGGGCCATCGGCTAGGGGTGTAGCAGCGTTCCGAACTGTACAGATTCTTTATTCAGCGCGATGGTGGCCGGGGCCAACGTGCTGAACCGCGCTTGAAGATCGCTCATGGGTGCAAAATAACCCATGCTCATGGCGGCCAATTGGTTACCGGAGCCGGTATCCACCGCTTCAATTTCAACCGCCGCTCCACCGCGATCGAGCGGTGCGGCGATGAGCGCGACGCTAAGCATGTTGAGGCCGGGAGATACGGTAGCGATATCGGTGATGGCGGCGCGAATTTCAGCCGGTCGACCGTTGCCGGTAGCGGGCAGACGATTTATTTCCTTCTGCAGGCCGGTTTTCAGCGTGGCGAGGAGCGTCGCCCGCTCTTCGGCCGATAGCCGGTTGGCGCCGGTAACCCGCCATTCAACCGCGCTGATAACCGTATGCGACGGATCCAGCGCGATCGGGGCGCGCAACATTCGCATGCTGCCATCGGGGGCGGAGGCCAAGCGATCATAGGATCCCAGGAATCCACTGCTTTTAGTCGGCATCTGGGTGCCGCAAGCCGACAAGCATAACGCCGCCATGGCCAGGCCTGGCCATATCCACTGCCGGTGATACCGATAACCCATGTAGACCTCAATATTAATCGATCCCCGCCCTTTTGCGGCGTTACGGACAGGCGGTCCGTAAGCCCTCCAAGCTAACACTCGCCGCAGGAGAAAGCGACCCCCGCCGATCGGCTTCAACGATGCCAGACCTTCGGGTGAATCCGTGACTTCATTCACACATTGTCCATTCCCTTACCCCGTTTCCTTGAATGCCTTCACAAAACGCGGGTAAACCATTGGAAACCGGTTTCCGTTTTGTGTCCAATAGCGACGAAAACCCACATCTTTTCTCAAACGGCGAAAAATGAAAACGATCATGTTGTGTTGTTCCGCTGGGATGTCCACCAGCATGTTGGTGAAAAAAATGCAGGCCGAGGCCGAAAAACGCGGCCTGGACGTTAAGATCGATGCGTATGGCGTAAGCGAGTTTGATGAGCAGTTCGCACACTATCAGGTGGTACTACTAGGACCTCAGATAAAATATATGCAGGAATCCCTGGCGGAAAAAACCCTGGAGCAGGGTATTCCGGTGGCGGCGATTGATATGATGGACTACGGCATGCAGCGCGGCGATAAGGTGCTTGATTTTGCCCTGTCCTTAATTAAATAACTTCCTACAAACAACAATAACAGGACGACACCATGAGTACCCTATACGAATCTATGGTCGAAGTCATCGAGCGCCACATTACCCCTATGGCCGGCCGCGTCGGTCAGCAAAAACATATTATCGCCATCCGCGACGGTTTTCTCGCCGCGCTGCCGTTTATGATTATCGGCTCGTTTATGCTGGTATTTATTTTCCCCCCGTTTGATCCCGACACCCATTGGGGTTTCGCCCGTAGCTGGCTGGATTTTTCCGTGCGTTACCGCAACCAGCTGATGCTGCCGTTTAATCGCAGCATGGGTGTCATGACCTTTTTTATTTCGGTCGGCATCGGCGCCAGTCTGGGGAAACACTACAAGCTCGACCCCATAATGTCCGGCCTGCTGGCATTTATGGCGTTTTTACTGGTAGCGGCGCCCTATCATGATAAACAGATTTCAGTAGCCTACTTCTCCGGCCAGGGGATTTTCACCGCGATTCTCGCGGCCATCTATTCCAGCGAAATGTATGCATGGCTTAAAAGTCATAATATTACCATTCGCCTGCCGAAAGAGGTGCCTACCGGCGTGGCGCGTTCGTTTGAAATTCTGATCCCGGTCGTGGTCATCGTCGCCACCCTGCATCCGCTGAATCTGCTGGTAGAACACTTTACCGGGATGATTATCCCCGAAGCCATCATGCAATTGCTCGCGCCCTTGGTTTCCGCGTCGGATTCACTGCCGGCCATGCTCTTGTCGGTACTGGTTTGCCAAATTCTCTGGTTTGCCGGTATCCATGGCGCGCTAATTGTCACCGGCATCATGAATCCGTTCTGGATGACCAACCTAGCGCTGAACCAAAGCGCCCTGGCCGCCGGCACCCCGCTGCCCCATATCTATCTGCAGGGGTTTTGGGATCACTATCTGCTGATAGGCGGCGTCGGTTCCACCCTGCCGCTGGCGTTTCTGCTACTGCTAGCCGGTCGGTACATTTGCGCACCATTGGACGCCTGGGCGTCGTGCCCAGCTTTTTTAATATCAACGAGCCTATTTTATTCGGCACGCCGATTATCATGAATCCAGTGATGTTTTTGCCGTTTATCTTTGTGCCGATGATCAATGCCACGTTCGCCTGGACCGCCACTAAACTGGGCTGGGTCTCACAGGTCGTGCAGCTGACGCCCTGGACCACACCCGCACCCATCGGCGCATCGTGGGCCGCCAACTGGACCCTGAGCCCCGTTATTATGTGCCTGTTTTGTATGGTGATGTCGGCACTGATGTACTACCCCTTTCTTAAGGCCTATGAACGCACCCTGTTAAAAAAACAGATTGAGAGCCAAGACGCCGAAGCGCAGGTAGCGCTGAATTCCTAAAGGAAACTAAGGAGACATTTTCATGCAGTATTTATTTCCGAAAGACTTCTGGTGGGGCAGCGCCAGCTCGGCGCCGCAAACCGAAGGGGAATCTCTCGGCGCCGGGAAAAGCCCCAGCGTTTGGGACCATTGGTTCACCCAGCAGCCGGAACGTTTTTTCGAAGGCGTAGGGCCGGGGGAAACCTCGACGTTTTATCACCATTGGCGCGAGGATATCGCCCTGCTCAAGCAAACCGGACATAATAGCTTTCGCACGTCGCTGTCCTGGGCACGCCTGATCCCCGGAGGACAAGGCCCATACAATCCGCAGGCGGTGGCGTTTTACAACCAGGTCATTGACGAACTGCTGGCGCAGGGCATCACTCCCTTTATCAATCTATTCCATTTCGATATGCCGATGGCCATGCAGGCGCTGGGGGGCTTTGAAAATCGGCGCGTCGTCGCGGCCTATGCCGATTACGCCGCGCTCTGCTTTACGTTGTTTGGCGATCGGGTCAAACACTGGTTCACGTTTAATGAACCCATTGTGCCGGTAGAAGGCGGATATCTGTATGATTTCCACTATCCCAACGTGGTGGATTTCAAACGCGGCGCTACCGTGGCCTATCACACCATGCTGGCCCACGCCACGGCGGTGCAGCGTTTCCGCCAGTCCAAGTGCGATGGCGAAATAGGTATCATCCTTAATCTGACGCCGTCCTATCCCCGCTCCCAACATCCAGCGGACGTGGCGGCGGCGAAGGATGCCGATTTGCTGTTTAACCGCAGCTTTCTCGATCCGGCGCTGCGCGGTACCTATCCAGAAGAGTTGGTCGAGCTACTCGGAAAATATGACCAGTTGCCGGCCTGCCAGGCCAACGATCGGCAACTGTTGGCCGGGGGCATTGTGGATTTATTGGGCATTAATTACTACCAGCCGCGCCGGGTGCAGTGTCGCGCCAACCAGGTCAACCCCGAGTCGCCCTTTATGCCCGAGTGGCTATTTGATTACTATCAGATGCCGGGGCGCAAAATGAATCCCTGGCGCGGTTGGGAAATTTATGAGCGCGGCATCTACG
>JAATGH010000436.1 GCA_015654745.1 Enterobacterales bacterium | reverse complement strand
TCCAGAGCCTCGCTATTTTTGTTGCTTACCATCATGGTGAGTGCTCCAGCGTTAGTAACGTATTTTTGGGTCGATTACCGCATACAGCACATCGACAATGGCGTTAAACAAAATGGTCAAGGTGCCGACCAGTATGGTCAGACTCAGTACCAGCGAATAGTCGCGGTTAAGGGCGCCATTAACAAACAGCTGACCAATACCGGGCAAGCCATAGATGGTCTCTATCACCATGGATCCGGTAATTATACCGACGAAAGCCGGCCCCATGTAGGAAATAACCGGCAACAAGGCGGGCTTGAGCGCATGGTTGAAAATGATACGCCGCATAGGCAGTCCTTTGGCCCGCGCGGTGCGAATAAAATTGGAGTGCAGCACTTCAATCATCGAGCCCCGGGTGATACGCGCGATACTGGCGATGTAGGCCAGCGACAAGGCAAACATCGGCAGCAGGATGAATCGTATGCCGCCCCCGTTCCAGCCGCCGCCGGGGAGCCATTTCAAGGTAATGGCGAAAACCAGCACCAACAGCGGCGCCACCACGAAGCTGGGGATCACGACGCCGGTCATGGCAAAACCCATCGCCAGATAATCCCATTTGGTATTTTGCCGCAGCGCCGCCATTACGCCGGCCGACACGCCCAGCACCATCGCCAGGATAAAGGCAGCCAAACCAAGCTTAGCCGACACCGGGAAAGAATTGGCCACGAGATCATTGACCGAGTAATCCTTGTACTTAAAGGACGGGCCAAAATCCCCATGAGCTAATTGAATCAAATAATCGGCATACTGTTTTAACATGGGATCGTTTAGATGATATCTGGCTTCGATATTGGCCATCACCTCCGGCGGTAAACCACGCTCGCTGGTGAATGGACTACCTGGTGCCAGCCTCATCATAAAGAATGAGATGGTAATCAAGATAAATAGCGTCGGAATCGCTTCCAGAAACCGACGAATAATGAACTTTAACATGCCTAATACCTATAACGTGCACTGTTGAAGCGTTCACACTGAACAGGAAAAACAGGGCATGGCCTGCAAAGGCCCTGCCCTGTTATCGTCCCTAACGCGGGGTTAATGTTTGATTATGTATAGATCTTTCACATAGACATTATCCAGCGGGTCTTTACCGGTATAACCGCCAATGTAGGGCTTCACCAGACGGGCGTTAACATAGTAATACACTGGAACAATTGCGGAGTCTTTATCCAACTGTTGTTCAGCTTGCTGATACAGCCCCGCGCGGCTTTCGTTGGATGTGGCCGATACCGCATCACCGATCAGTTTATCAAAAGCCGGACTGGAATAGTGCGCGGTATTGCTGGAACCATTTGTCAGCATGATATTCAGGAACGAAGACGGTTCGTTATAATCAGCGCACCAGCCCGCACGAGCAACGTCAAACGTGCCCTGATGGCGGGTATCAAGGAATGTTTTCCATTCCTGATTTTCCAATTTTACGTTTACGCCCAAATTCTTTTTCCATATGGACGCCACGGCAATAGCCAGTTTTTTATGCAGGTCGGAGGTGTTGTACAGCAGATCGAACGTCAAGGGCTTATCTTTAGTATATCCCGCCTGCTCAAGCAGCTTACGCGCTTCTGCATTACGCTTATCCTGGGACCAGCCAAACCATTCCGGCGGTGTTAATTTAGCGCCATCAGTATAGGGCGGGGTAAAACCATAGGCAGGCAGATCGCCCTGCGCCTTCACTTTATTTACAATGATGTCACGATCCAGACCCAATTTAAGCGCGGTACGAACCCGTACATCATTAAACGGCGCCTTTTGGTTATTGATTTCATAATAATAAGTACAGAGATAAGGATCGACATGCACTTCTTTTGGAATTTCACGCTTTAATTTTTGGAATAGCTCGATGGGTAGGTTGTTATAGGTCATATCGGTTTCGCCGGCGCGGTAGCGATTGACGTCGGTAACTTCAGAGGAAATCGGCAGATAGGTCACCTGATTGATGACGGTTTTCTCATTATTCCAATACAACGGGTTACGTTCTAGCACCAAGCGTTCATTGACCACCCAATCCTTAAGTTTATAAGCACCGTTACCGACCCAATTAGCCGGCTGGGTCCATTTTTCACCAAATTTCTCTACCACTTTTTGCGGCACCGGCGACATGGCGGGATGGCTCAATAATTTAGGGAAATAGGGAATCGCCTCGCTCAGCGTGACTTCCAGTGTATTGGCATCGATGGCCTTCACGCCCAACGTGTCGGGCTTCATTTTCCCGGCGATGATCTCGTCGATATTTTGAATATGGGCATACTGCGGATAACTTTCATACGGCGACGCAATTTGCGGGTCGGCCAGGCGTCGCCAGCTATAGACGAAATCCTGCGCGGTCACCGGGTCACCGTTGGTCCATTTCGCATTTTTACGCAAATGGAATATCCAGACTTTAGAATCTTTGGTCTCCCAGCTTTCGGCAACGCCCGGCTGGGTATGACCGTAGAGGTCGTTGATTGTCAGCCCTTCGAGTACATCGCGATTGACGTTGGATTCCGGCACCCCTTCTATTTTATGGGGATCCAGCGATTGAAGTTCGGCGCCGTTGCCACGTACCAATTCCTGTTTGGCGTCAAGCTGTACTCCGGCGGGAACGTCGGCGGCGAAGGAAGTTCCTACCGACACCGCGCCCAGCGCGGCGATAACTCCCGCTGCCAGCAGCGTTTTTTTTGTGATGTTGGTCATTATCAGTGCACTCCAGTTTTTTTATTATTGCGTGATCCCTGTCATAGGGCCCGCAGATCCCCGATAAACGGGTATAACAACGTCCTACCCATTGAGGTGAACGAAACCCCAAGGTAAAGGAACGATATTCTTTATTTTCGCGCCCTATTAAGGAAACGCTGAGAGCAAGCATGGGAAGCATACCGGCTTGTCCCGGTAAATGAGGGTGATAGATGGGACGCTGGCCCTGAAATAAGTTATTTTCTATCATAGTGAAAACAAGGAATATCAGCCTTAAAAACCCACAATTAATGGTTTGTTACATAAAAACATAAGGTTAATATATCACCTGTAAAGAGGATAAATCCCTAATGATTGATGTAGAAACACTAATAACATCTGTAGCCAATCGTGACAAGACCCTTTGCGGAATAGTGTTAAAAAAAATCAGGCCATTTTTCCATCTATAGCTTATCTCTATGAATATCTTATTGATTAATTCTTTAATTAAAGGATAAATGACTGCCAAACAGTAGCGCTCGCTAAAAATACGCTGACGCGAAAAAGTGCATTTTGTTCGAATTGGTGCACATTTTGCCATATAATGATGCTTAGATTGCCCGTACTCGCCTCAACCCGGATAAATCGCATTGTGCCGCGCATGCCTAACCCGTAATCTTTTGCGGTAGCATAGGGTCATCTTGATGCGCAATTCATTGCCGAATCCGATTAGGTAAAAGTAAAGGGATTGCGCTACGTTGAAAACACATTGTTAATTTTTTGTTTTTCACGTTATCTCAACATTCTATCGTTTAACGTTATAACGGAAGAGTTGTAACGTTTCAGCCAATCCTTCCATGCTGAATGGTGTCAGCATCAACATTTTGTGACTTATATCACAATTAACCATAGCAATACACTTTACTATTTCTGTAAATATTCGCGGGACATCGGTTCAAAGTATTATTTTTTGTTATAAATATGTTGCAATAGCGGGTTATGTAGACTGGTTAAGTAAATAGCCTTTTGTGCCTATGCATATCTTCCATTGGGCAGATAGACTAGTTGGTATAAAATGAGTCCTATACTAATAAGCAAGCGCGTAGGCTTTTAACTTAAAGAGTTTAACAATTTAACCCAAATTTTAACATTATTTAGGAGAGCATTATGGCTGTTACTAATGTCGCTGAACTTAATATCTTGGTAGAGCGCGTAAAAAAAGCGCAGCGCGAATATGCCAATTTTACCCAGGAGCAGGTGGACAAGATTTTCCGCGCCGCCGCACTGGCAGCGGCCGATGCCCGTATTCCCCTGGCTAAAATGGCCGTGGCGGAATCCGGCATGGGTATCGTGGAAGACAAGGTGATCAAGAACCACTTCGCTTCCGAATATATATACAATGCTTATAAAGACGAAAAAACCTGCGGCATCCTGGCCCAGGATGACACGTTCGGCACCATTACCATTGCCGAACACATCGGCATCATCTGTGGTATCGTGCCCACCACCAACCCTACCTCCACGGCGATTTT
>JAATGH010000206.1 GCA_015654745.1 Enterobacterales bacterium | reverse complement strand
CACGCCCTGCTGAGCCTGCTGGAAACGCCAGAATACAACCCCGGCGATCAGATTCCCGCCGAACGTGAATTATCAGACCAGTTGGGCATTAGCCGCATGACGCTACGCAAAATCATTGAGGAGATGGTGCTCGGCGGCATTCTGGAACGTAAAGGTAATCGAGGCACGTTCCTGTCCAGCACGACTATCGAGCGGCCGCTGACCCAGCCGGTGCAGCAGGGGATCAGCAAAATCGTCGAACTGAACGGCGCCAAGGCCAGCAGCAAGCTGATTTTTTTCCACCAGGAGATTGCCAGTTCACGTATTGCCCGTCTGCTCGCCATTAAGGCAGGGATGCCGGTACTGGTGATCAAGCGGCTGCGCCTGGCCGATACCCAACCCTTCTGTTTGGAAACCAGCTACCTGCCGCAGGAGCGGGTGCCGGGGCTGTGCGCCGAGGATATGCGCCAGGGCGCCTCGCTTAACCAACTGCTGGCGGAGCGTTATGGCATTATCGGCGCGTCGGACGAAGGCACCATCCGCGCCGGAATCATGACCATCGAGGAGCAACAATTATTGCAAGCCGAACCAGGCGCGCCGGCGCTGACCTACCGCGGCGTGATTTTCGACCCGCTTCGGCGGCCGAATGAATACCTGGTATCGGTGAACCATGCTCAGCGCGTTGCGTTTAAGATCACCACCACCAACCTGACCACGGGAAATACGCCAACCGGGGATATCGATCCAGTCGACACCGAGTATAAACCCCGTTAGCCAACCGGACGCCCTCTCGGCGATACCGCCGACAGGCATACCGGTCGGTCAAGCGCCGACGGCACTGTTTTATTTCAGGCGGGCACCGTTGCTTTTAATTATATCCCTGTACCAGTAAAAGCTTTTTTTCCGCCGCCGAGCCAACGACCCTTGGCCGGCGTCGTCGCGATCGACATAAATAAAGCCATAGCGTTTAGACATCTGCGCCGTGGATGCGCTGACCAGGTCAATCGGCCCCCAACTGGTATACCCCATGACGTCAACGCCGTCCTGCAGCGCCTCGCCGATTTGCGCTAAATGATCGTTTAAATAGGCAATGCGGTAATCATCGTTGATGGACCCATCCGCGTCTATAACGTCTTTGGCGCCCAGGCCGTTTTCCACCACAAACAGCGGTTTCTGGTAGCGATCGTAGAGTTCGTTCAACAGGATACGCAGCCCGATGGGATCGATTTGCCACCCCCACTCCGAGCTCGGCAGATGAGGATTCGCCACCATATTGAGGATATTGCCGCGCGCCTGCTGGTTCAATTGCTCATCGGTGGTCACACAGCCGGTCATATAATAGCTAAACGAAATGAAATCTACCTTGTGGCCAAGGTCGATAACGTCTTGCGGCGTAATATCAAGGGTGACGCCCAGGTCGCGAAACAGGCGGCACATATAGGCCGGGTAATGGCCGCGTACCTGTACGTCGGCAAAAAACAGCCATTCACGATTTTGCCACTGGCTTTTCAACACATCCGCCGGCCGACTGGATAAGGGATACATCAGGGCGCCAATAATCATATTGCCGATACGTGCTCCGGGTACCAGTTCATGGCACGCCCGCACCGCCCTGGCGCTGGCCACCAATTGGTGATGGATGGCCTGGTAGAGCGCCTGCTTGGTACTGGACGCAGCGAGCCCGACGCCATTAAACGGCGCGTGCAGGGCGCAGTTAATTTCGTTAAAGGTCAGCCAGTATTTCACTTTGTGCCGGTAGCGTGCGAACAGGGTGCGGGCATAACGTTCGAAGCAGTCGATAGTGGCTCGGTCAGCCCAGCCGCCATGGCGCGTCACCAGCCCATAAGGCATTTCATAATGGGATAAGGTGACCAGCGGCTCAATGCCGTATTTGGCCATTTCATCAAACACCCGATCATAGAAAGCCAGACCCGCCTCATTAGGCTGCGTCTCATCACCCTGCGGGAAGATACGGGTCCAGGCAATGGAGATACGCAGGCATTTAAAACCCATTTCGGCAAATAGCGCGATATCCTCCGGGTAGCGATGGTAAAAATCAATGGCAAGATCCTTGAGGGCATGGTCTCCCGCCGCCCGCTCCACCCGGTCGCCAAAAATGCCGTTTGGCAGCACATCCGCGGTGTACAGGCCCTTGCCGTCCGCCAGATAGGCACCTTCGATTTGATTGGCGGCAGTGGCGCCGCCCCATAGAAAGTTATCGGGGAATACATATTTCATCTATTAACTCCTCTTTTCAGCTATCGGTATTGCCAACGGATCAACGTAATATGGTCAATAGCGGCTGCCCCGCCACGGTGCGTTCGTTCGTCATGGGCAGCACATCCATAAAGCGCTCGCTGTTGGTAATGAGCACCGGCGTAGTGATATCAAAACCCGCGACGAGAATGGCCGGCAGATCGAATTCTATCAGCGGATCGCCTTGCCTGACGGTATCGCCCTCGCTGACAAGCGCGGTAAAATACCGGCCATCGAGCTTAACGGTATCGATGCCGACATGAATCAGTACCTCGACCCCTTCACCTGAGGTTAGGCCGATGGCGTGGTGGGTTTTGAATAGGGTGGTCACGATCCCGTCAATGGGCGACATCACCCGGCCGGAGCTTGGTACTATGGCAATTCCCTTGCCCAGCAGGCCGCTGGCAAAGGTGGCGTCGGTCATATCGGACAGTGGCGACAATACGCCATCTAGCGGACTGGCTATCACCGACCTGCGCAACAGCGGATCGGGGCGACCTTCTGGCACGGCCGCGTTATCCAGCGGCGCCGGTTCAGCGCGTTTGAAGCCAAACAAGGCGGTGGTGATGGCGGCTAGCCCAAAGGCCAGTAGCGCACCAACGGCGGCGGCCCAGACCGACGTGTCCAGCCCGGTGGCGGGGATGATTTGGGTGAAGGTGAATACGCCGGGAAAACCGAACGAATAGGCTGTGGTGTGATAAAAACCCAGTACCGCCGCGCCTAGCGCCCCTCCGGCGCAGCCAAAAATAAATGGCCGGCGCGTCGGCAGGGTCACACCGTACACCGCCGGCTCGGTAATGCCCACCAGCGCGGCGGAAACCGCCGAACCGGCAATTCCCTTCATCTTGGTATCGCGGGTGCGCAGCATAACGCCCAGCGCAGCGCCAGCTTGCCCCAGGACCGCAGGCATCAATAGCGGCAGCAGGGTATCCTGTCCCAGCACGCTGAAATTATTGATCATCAGCGGCACCAACCCCCAATGTAAACCGAACATAACGCACACTTGCCACAGCGCGCCGGCCAAGGCGCCGGCCAACGCCGAATTCAGCCCATAGACCGCCTGATAGCCGCCGGCAAGCATCTGGCCAAGCCAGGTCGCGGCGGGCCCCACCAGCAAGAACACCAGCGGCACCGTAATAACCACACACAATAACGGCGTGAAAAAGTTACGAATATTAACGTGCAGTAGCGCGTTGAGCGGTTTCTCCAGGCGGCAGGATAACCACGCGGCGAAAATAATCGGAATGACGGAGGAAGAATAATTAATAAAGGTGACCTGCAGTCCCAGAAAATAGAGCGTTTCAGCGCCGGGTAACCGCATCGCCTCAAAAGCGGCAATCATGGTGGGATGCACCAGCGTGCCGCCTATCACCATGGTCACAAAAGGATTACCGCCAAACTTTTTGCCCGCGGTATAACCCAACACCATCGGGAAAAAGAAAAACAGGGTATCGCTGGCCGCGTATAATATTTTATAGGTACCGGTCGCATTGCCAATCCAGCCACAGGCAAGACCAAGAGCCAGACAGCCCTTTAATATTCCCGACGCGGCCATAATGCCTATAATCGGGGTAAAAATGCCGGAAATGATATCGATAAAACGCGCGACGATGTTTTCTTTGGTACCCGCTCCATCCGCAACGCGGTTTATTTCCCCCAGGCCGAGCGCGCCCATGACGGCCTGATAAACGTCGCTGACATGGTTACCGATAACCACTTGGAACTGGCCGCCGCTTTCGACGACCATGATCACCCCAGGATTGCGTTTCAACGCGGCGGCATCGGCTTTCCGCTGATCTTTGAGTTTAAACCGCAAACGGGTGGCACAGTGTTCCAGGCTATTGATATTGCTGCCGCCACCGACGCCGGTGATAATCTGATTGGCAAGTGTTTCATAGTTCATGATCTCTCCTTAACACCAGGGTACTATGCTGGTACAACCGGGCGACTTGCCGTCCCGACGCTGTATTCAGGGCAAAAAAAAACCTAAATATCCTTTCCCGGCGTTCTTTTACGCGTGGAAAAAATATTTAGGTTTTGCCTGTAATGCCTCAAATGCGCCTTTAACGCGCCTTACGGCAAAACAGTAACAATCCCGCTTGTTCTTTACTGGCTTACTGGTTTCTCAATCTACTCTAAAATTTCCCGTATTTCCCTCGCCGGCCGCCGGCATTTTAATGGTCTGTATCGATCCAGTATTTTACTGTGTATAAACCTGTTTAATATTGCAATAATTATCTGTAATTTAAAATGAATTACGTGATCGCTATTACATTATTATTCATTCCGCTCTCTCTGTTCATAAGGCTCGGTTCGCACCCGCTCAATATGAATAGTCAGAAACATCACCTCTTCTTTGGTTAATAAATAGTCATATTTATCCAAGATGAATATTTGTATTTTTTGTGCACAAAAATAAGCGGCAACGTATTTATCGCGCACCAAATCATGCAACGATTCGTCATCGCTCTGCACACCGGTTTTACCCAGCAATCGCTGGGCAAAGAACTTAAGATGCGTCACGAAACGGTGATAACTCAATGACTGCTCGTTATAGTTGAGATGCAGTTGGTACTTAACGATATTAAGAATTTCCTGCATCACCTGGGTGATTTTCATCACCTTGGGCATCTCCCCGTCGAGCTGGGCGTTGACCAAATGCAGGGCGATAAACCCCGCCTCATCTTCCGGCAAGCGTACGCCGAGGCGTTGTTGGATAATGTCCAGCGCCTCCAGGCCAACCGCAAACTCATTAGGGTAGAGCCGCTTGATTTCCCATTGCAGTGCGTTGGGCAGATCCACGCCCTGCTTGTGCCGTTCAATGGCGAAGTGGCAGTGATCGATCAAAGAAATAAACACGCTGTTTTGCAATGTGCCGGTTAAGCGCTGCCTTGCCAAGGCAATGATGTTATCGGCGGTCGTCAGCACCTCCAGCGGGATTTCCGCCAGCAGGCCCGCTAAACGAGCGTTCAGTTCGCCGCTTTTCAGGGCGAAGACTTTCTCAATCAAGCTATCGTCGAGCACATCACCCGGTTTTTTTTTAAAACCCAATCCGCACCCCATGACGACCTGCTCGTGGCAGTCCCTATCGGTGACGACAACGACATTATTATTAAGTATTTTGTCAATTTTCATCATCCAGCCCTGAAATGCAAAAAACCAGGCATCCGACCTTTGGCCGAAAACCTGGTTTTGCCTGCCAATGCAGTAACAATCCAACTTCAGGTTAAATTAGCATTGTTTGTACGTCGTACAACAGCCTTGGCGCAAAAACGTGATGGCGATCGCGTGCGTTTTTGAATAGCCGATGAGAGCTTAACGTTCCGGCACCAACAGCGCGGTAGCGAGCACGACCACCACTAATCCGACCAATACCGGTACCGACGTCCGTTTCACCACTTCGAACGGGGGTATTTTCGCCATTCCCGCCACCGCGACCACCACCCCGGAAACCGGTGACATCGTCCGACCAAGGTTGGACGCCTGCAGCATAGGGATCACCAGATAGGCCGGATTGATGCCCATCTGCGCCGCCAGTTTGGGGATCAGTTCCACAAAAGCATAAAACGGCGCATTACCGGAACCGGTGGTCATTGCCGCCAGCATGGTTATGGCGACCAAGACCAACATCATGATGATGCCACCGGTGCCAAAGGACTGCGCCAGGCTAATCAGACCGCTGATAAATCCTATGGTGCTCAATCCCTGGGCAAATACCCCCGCCGCGACCAATAGCATCACCACGGTGGCAAACGCATCCGCCATGCCGCGATAGGCGACCTCCAGACCTGTAAACACCTGCTGTGCGCTAAAGCTGCGGCAGAATTCGATCAGCGCGGCCAGCAACATGCAGATCACCAGCACGGTAATAATGTGCAATTCCGGGCCCCATTTGCCGTCAAAGATCAACACCCCGAAAATCGGCGTAAAGGGTAGCAGGGCATAAAACGCCGGCGCATGGGTTTTAATCTCGCTAACGTCCAGGATATGATGCTGCTCATGACTTTTATTATCCAGATACCGTTGCCAGAAATAGTGGGCGATCGCCATGCTGACAAT
>JAATGH010000336.1 GCA_015654745.1 Enterobacterales bacterium | reverse complement strand
GGCGTTGGTGAAGGCCATGCCCGCGATGCAGGAGGCGTTGTGCATCTTTTCGCGCGCGAGCCTGTCGCTGCCGTCGTCGTAGGCCCTGGGCAGGTATTCGAACACAAGCTCGACCGCCTTCATCGCGAGCGCGTCGGTGTAATCGGAGGCGAGGACGGAGACGTAGGATTCTATCGCGTGGGTGAGCACGTCGAGCCCCGTATCCGCCGTGGTGGAGCGCGGCATCGAAACCGAAGTGTTCTTTGAAGTGGAAGCGGATCCGACCCTAAGCATTGTGCGTAAAGGGGCCGAGCAGATGGTATCCTTTAAGCCCGATGTCATCATCGCCTTGGGCGGCGGCTCGCCGATGGATGCCGCCAAGATTATGTGGGTGATGTACGAACATCCCGGCACCCCATTTGAAGAGTTGGCCTTGCGCTTTATGGATATCCGCAAGCGTATCTACAAATTCCCGAAAATGGGTGTGAAAGCCAGATTGATTGCGGTCACCACCACTTCGGGCACCGGCTCGGAAGTCACGCCGTTCGCCGTGGTGACCGACGACGCCACCGGCCAGAAATATCCGTTGGCGGATTATGCCCTGGTACCGGATATGGCCATTGTCGACGCCAACCTGGTGATGAACATGCCGAAATCCCTGTGCGCCTTTGGCGGACTGGATGCGGTGACCCATGCCCTGGAAGCCTATGTGTCCATTATGGCCACCGAGTTCTCCGACGGCCAGGCGCTGCAGGCGATTAAGCTATTAAAAGAGTACCTGCCCGCCAGCTATCATGAAGGCGCCAAGAACCCGGTTGCCCGTGAACGCGTGCATAACGCCGCCACCATTGCCGGTATCGCGTTTGCCAACGCCTTCCTGGGCGTATGTCACTCCATGGCCCATAAACTGGGGTCGGAGTTCCACATCCCCCATGGTTTGGCGAACGCCATGCTGATCTCCAACGTGATCCGCTATAACGCTAACGACAACCCGACCAAACAAGCGGCGTTCAGCCAGTACGACCGTCCGCAGGCCCGCCGTCGTTATGCCGAAGTGGCCGACCATCTTGGCCTGAGCAAACCGGGCGACCGCACCGCGCAGAAGATCGAAAACCTGCTGGCCTGGCTGGATGACATCAAGGCCGATTTAGGGATCCCGACCTCTATACGCGAAGCCGGCGTACTGGAAGCTGATTTCCTGGCCAAGGTGGACAAACTGTCCGAGGATGCGTTTGATGACCAGTGTACCGGCGCTAACCCGCGCTATCCGCTGATTGCCGAACTTAAGCAGATCCTGCTGGATACCTATTATGGACGCAAGTTTGTTGAACCCTTTGAAAACGTCGTAGCGGCGTCGCTTGCTGCGGCACCGGTGGGTAATATCAAGGCGACCACGCAAGAAGCCAAGGTCGAGAAAACCGATAAAAAAGCCAAGAAAGTCACTAGCTGATCTTCATGCTGCGGGTCCGGTTAATCCGGACTCTACGCCCGCCGTCCCCGCCTCGGCAAGGACGGCCTAAAAGCCCCGCTTGGGGCTTTTTTGCGTTTTAATGGGGGGCAACAACCCTGGGCGGCTCAAACTGCGTAGAATGACGTTGAACGCGCGTGGAACCTACTTTCTACCCTGCCCGCCCTGCGCTTACCTCCGCCCAATGGCTTTAGGCTTAACGGCCTAGATGTCATCACTGAATGCCGCTGGGCAGGAAGTGGATGAACCGGCATGTTCCGCGCCGTTGACGCCGCACACCCGCCTACGCGGCGCGCTTTTATCTCAGGGGTACCGATACAGCACCCGCATGATAAAATGCCGCCTGGGGCCGGCTACGGGCTTAATCTGGCCCAATCACCGCAACAGGGCGACCGGATAAGTTAACGGCGGTTGACGTTATCCCAAACGAACGGATCGCCGGTTTAATGAGAAGGCGTCAGGTGGATATACCCCGGTACGGGGTTATCCTGGCTCAGAGCCAATTTATAGTGTTTACGGCAGACCGACACGTACCGGTCGTCGCCGCCGATGACCACCTGTTGCCCGTCATGCACCGGCTTGCCAGCGTCGTCCAGGCGCAATACCCGGTTAGCCTTGCGCCCACAATAACAAATAGTTTTCAATTCTATGAGCTTATCCGCCCAGGCCAGGAGATATAAACTGCCGGGAAATAATTCACCGCGAAAATCCGTCCTTAACCCATAGCAAAGTACTGGAATGTCTAATTGATCAACTACATCGCATAGACCGTCAACCTGTTCGCGAGTTAAAAACTGACTTTCATCCACCAGCACACAATGCAAGGCCTGACGCTGATGCTCCGCGCTGATAATGGCCATCAGGTCGGTATCGGCCTGATAAAGCAACGCCGGGGAGGAGAGGCCAATACGCGAGCTTATCTGCCCATGACCATGGCGATTATCTATATCAGCGGTAAATACCAGCGTGCGCATGCCGCGCTCCTGATAATTATACGAAGACTGGAGTAGCGCGGTGGATTTACCCGCGTTCATTGCAGAATAATAAAAATATAGTTGAGCCATCAGCCCGTCACTCCGGCAAAAATCATCAGGATAATAAATATTGCCATAAGTGTATCATATTGTTTAACACGGGGGAGCGGTATCACGCCACGGGGCTCCCCCCATGCGGGCCGTGCGCGCCGGGACGCCGGGTTAATAAAACAGGGTCGCCGGCGTCGAATAAAAACACAGTAATTTTACTGAATCATTTCTATGCTTGTTTACCATTCACTGGCTAGTGATTTGTTGCCGCCCGTCGTGATGCGTTACACGTCACATACTGTCTTTTTCCGTCCGGTTTTAATGCGGGTGTTATAAATCCACAATTTTTAACCGATATAAACATGGCTCATAATGAAACGTCATGTGCAATATGTGCTGCTTCAAGCCCATGGCCTGAAAATCGCCACAACGCGAATCAATTTGTCATTAGCCAGCTTTTTCCTTATATTTACCTGTACCACCACGATGTGGTTTAAAAAAAAGATTATTTTTCACTTAACTTACAAACTAGCTATTGCAGAAAAGAAACTACCGCTCTATTATTACCCCGACGCCCCATTTATATTATTCGAGATTAGGACAATGAGCGAAGCACTTAAAATTCTTAACAACATCCGAACTCTGCGTGCGCAAGCT